>JBGTFX010000409.1:0-10341 GCA_041747055.1 Balneolaceae bacterium | reverse complement strand
ATAATTGAACAACATGGAGAATTACAAACCTGCACCCGGACCCCTTCTTGCTCAGATTAATTCCCCGGATGATTTAAAAAAACTTAAGCCTGACCAACTCCGAGAAGTTTGTGATGAATTACGTGCTTTTATTATTGATATGGTTTCTGTGCACGGTGGGCATTTTGGTGCAAGTCTTGGGGTGATTGAGCTTACGGTAGCCCTGCATTATACATACAATACACCCGAGGATAAATTGCTCTGGGATGTGGGACATCAAGCCTATGGACACAAAATATTAACCGGAAGGAGAGAGGAGTTTCACACAAACAGACTGTATAAAGGACTGTCAGGATTTCCAAAGCGTTCCGAAAGTATATATGATTCATTTGGTGTTGGCCATTCAAGTACATCCATTTCCGGAGGTTTGGGAATGGCAATAGCCAGGGATCTGAATAAAGAGAATAAAAAAGTCGTTTCGGTTATAGGTGATGGTGCCATGACCGGCGGCATGGCTTTTGAAGCGATGAATAATGCCGGCGCATTAAATTCAGATCTTTTGGTGGTTCTGAACGATAATAATATGTCAATCGACCCAAACGTAGGCGCATTAAAAGAATATCTGGCAGAAATTACCACCACCAAAACCTTCAATAAAATGCGTGATGAGATCTACGATCTCTTGGGACATTTTAAAGGAACGGGCGAAAAAATGCGAAAAGCTGCTTCTAAACTGGAGCGTGCAGTAACGGCAGCCATAACACCGGGTGCACTTTTTCAGGCATTGGGATTTAAATACTATGGACCGGTTGATGGCCACAATGTAGATGCACTTCGCCGTCATTTAGAAGATTTAAGAACCGTATCCGGGCCCAAAATTCTGCACATTGTAACGGTGAAAGGAAAGGGATTCTCCCCGGCGGAACGGGAACAGACCAAGTGGCACGCTCAAAGCAGTCCGTTTGATAAAATTACGGGTAAATCTCTCGTTCCGGCAACGAACGGTAAAAAACCGGCTCCTAAATATCAGGATGTTTTTGGTGAAGCTCTTGTAGAATTGGCTGCTCAGAACGAAGAAATTGTAGCCATTACACCGGCTATGCCAAGTGGGTCAAGTTTATGGCCTATGATGAATACATTTCCTGATCGTGCCTTTGACGTTGGTATTGCAGAGCAGCACGCCGTTACCTTTGCAGCGGGATTAGCGACCGAAGGTAAAAAACCATTTGCTGCACTCTATTCCACTTTTTTACAAAGAGCATACGATCAGGTAATTCATGATGTGGCTATTCAAAAATTACCGGTGGTTTTTTGTATTGACAGGGCCGGATTTGCAGGCTCAGATGGACCCACGCACCACGGACTTTATGATACAGCCTACTTAAGAGCCATTCCTAACATGATTATATCATCACCGATGAATGAGCAGGAATTGCGTGATATGATGTACACCGCTTCAGAATTTGACGGCGCAGCGTGGGCAATTCGATATCCTCGTGGTCGCTCAACAGGCATGCAGATTCGAAAAGAATTTCTGAAAACGGAAATCGGTAAGGGCAGAGTCATTAAAGAAGGAGATAAAGTAGCTGTACTAAGTTTTGGTCCTATTGGTAAATATGTGATTGAAGCTTCTTCAACACTTGAAAAAGAATCCATTGATATTGGCCACTTTGATATGCGTTATGCCAAGCCACTGGATACAGATATCATCGATCATGTGCTGTTGAATTATGATCAGATTATCACCCTTGAAGACGGGGCAAAAATTGGTGGGTTTGGATCAGCAGTGGCCGAATATGTAGCTGAACAAGGCGTTGCCGTTCCTGTAAAAATCATGGGAGTTCCCGATGAGATTGTAGAACATGGTACACAACGTCAGCTGCATGATGAAGTTGGTATCGGGCCGGACGGCATCGTTGAAGAAGTACATAAAAGATTGGGTATTTTGGTGGGTTAAATGATTTAAGACCCGGCTTTTTCAAGTCTTTCTGCTAACCACATCTTTATAACAGATTGTCTTGAAACACCAATTCGTTTAGCTTCCTTATCGAGTGAATGAACCATCCATTCAGGAAAATCAACATTCACCCGCTTTGAATCCAATGAAGTTCTCTTTGCTTTTGAAAGATCCAGAGCATCAATGATGCTTTCACCACTATCAAATGTTTTATCAAAATGCTTCGCTTTCATAAAGTAATACCTCTTCTTTTCTTGATCGCCTTACTGATATTATTCTAATTTTGTCTTTTCTATAAGTAATAACGGCTGACCAATTAATATTGTCTATCTTACCAATAATAAGAAATCGCGGTTCATCCACAGTTTTTGCAGGAATTTCCAATAAATTAGAATCATCCCAAAGCTTTTGAGCCTCTATAAAATCTATACCATGTTTCTTATGGTTAGATTTACTTTTATTTTTATCGAAACTAAAGATTTCCACAAAAGGAATATAGTTATTATACCTTAATTATACCATAATGAACCTGATTTTGTGAAGTACACTCTCAACGATTTTGATTACCATCTCCCCGAAGAACTGATCGCTCAAAAACCGGCCACACCAAGGGATCACTCCAGGCTTTTGGTCTACAACCGGAAGGATCAGTCAATCACGGATGATTATTTCTATAATATTGGAAATCACCTACCAACTGATACTTCTCTTGTGGTAAATAACAGCAAAGTGGAGAAATGCCGACTGCTCTTTAATGATGGCAAAATCGAACTGTTTGTCACCAAGGCTGTCAACGACAAAGTGGTGGAGGCGATGGTTCGCCCCGGGAAAAAGTTTAAAGTTGGAAAATCTGTGAAGCTTACCGGTCAGGTGTCTGCCAAAACCATCAACATTGCTGAAGATGGAATTCGAACCATCCAGCTGAGCCACTCTCTGGATGATGATGCCATCACCCCATATAAACACACACCATTTCCGCCATACATAGAACGGGATGAATCGCTGGCCGATCGATATCAAACCGTGTTTGCAAAAGATTCGGGAAGTAAAGCCGCACCAACGGCAGGGCTCCATTTTACAGATGAATTGCTATCAAAACTCAATGATCAGGGAATCAAGAAAAAGGAGGTGACTCTGCATGTTGGCCTGGGGACTTTCGCGCCGGTAAAATCCGATAATATTGATGAACACATCATGCACAGCGAGTGGTATCAGATCACAAAAAACCAGTCGGATGAACTGAACGCCTCAAAAGATATTACGGCTGTTGGAACCACCAGCGTTCGGGTATTGGAGTCAGCAGTTAATGAGAGTGGGGATTATGAGCCGTGCACCGGCGAAACAGATATTTTTATCACTCCGGGTTATCAGTTTAAATCGGTGGATCATTTAATTACAAATTTCCATCTTCCTAAAAGCACACTATTGATGCTTGTTTCTGCTTTTATGGGGTTTGATGAAACTCATCGACTTTACGAACATGCGATCAAAGAAAAGTATCGTTTTTACTCCTTTGGCGATGCGATGTTGATTTTGTGATGAGCTAATTAATCAAGAAAAATAAAATCTATTTATATCGGCCAATCTGCCTTAAAGACCTCTCCTGAGAATCGTGATGCAAAAAAGATCGTGTTTTCATCTTGGTTAATGGTGAACAGGGTGGGTTTTGTATCGTCGAAGGAGGGAAATTGAATCACAGAAATTTGGCTGCCATCATTGGGGATCCAGGCAACTGTTAATGGAGTATCCTCAACTGTATTCAATAAAACGGCTACTCCCGGGTCTGTAGCTTCAAGATGATTGGCAAACTGCAGCATGATGATATTTCCTCTCCCTCTTTCAGCCATCATTTTATTTCTTTCAACAAACTGTTCAAAAATGCCTTTTGATGCAGGTGTATTTATATCAACTTCCCACTCAAGATCTCCTGAATGATTATAATGTTGAAGCAAGTTAGTCGTCTGTTGAAATGAAAATACCCCGCGTTCATTTCCGCTTAACAAGATCTGATTTTGCATAAATGACGGTACCTGCCCACTGTTGATATTTTGTCTTGCACGATCCAAATCGATGGTTTCACCTGCTTCGCCAACGGCTTGACCAAATTGTTGGGAATCATTCCTTTCTGTATCAATAAAACGAATTAAAGATCCATCTTTACCGTTAGTTGGCACATAAATCTGATGGAGTGAATGGGCATGCATCGTTGTCGTAAACGTTTCTGAATCAAGTGATAATTCATTTAAAAAAGATCCATCATTTCGATAATGAATATGTTTAGAGCCGTTCCGGTCGTATAATACATACAGATCGTTAAAGCTCCATAATTCAGCTACATATCGAAATTCTCCTGGACCGTCACCTTCACTGCCAAATTCAATGGTTTTGTTTCCATATTCATCAAAATGGAAAACTTTTTGAGCGCCATAATCATAAAGTAAAAAGCCTTCTCTTGTTGAACGAATGTTAGCGGGTTGTGCAATTTCGTCGTGAGTCTCTGTGCTGATGATCAAGGAGCTGTTTTCAACAGTATATTCGGTGATTGGTACTTGATCATTTTCTTGGTTTGCAGTACAGGCAGTTATCAATAAGATTGAAAGGAGAAAGAGATTTCTATTCATAGTACTATATTTTTAGTACTATTATATAGGTATGGATCTAAATATTCAAATTAATTATCAAAACCTTCTTCCTTGTGCTGTTTATTGTAGGCGAGTTTGATCTTTTGATTCATGTGCCGCTTGTAGTTTTTGTACTCATACATGCGAACGGTAAATTCTGAATGGTAGGTGCCATCGTTGCAATCTACATGCAGGCGGTCTTTTTGGTCGGTTTCCGAAATGACAACTTCAACATTTCCCAGTTTGTACGACTCAATCGTTTTACTCATTTAATCGTTTTAATTCTGATCTTGTGATAAATTTTACGGAAAGAAAGATACAGATTTTTGTATTTAATAGTCCGATTGATCATTTTAGCGAATCAATTTAAAACCTTAAATAATGAAGAATGAAAATCAATACAATCGCTGTTCTCCTTTTATTTTTTACTATTGCTGCCTGCGGTGAAGAAAGAGCATCCGTAGAAGAGCCTGCAACACCACAAGAAGCCTTTTTTAGTAATCTTGGGTCTCTTTGTGGAGAAACCTTTGTTGGGGGATCTGTCTATCCTGAGCCGGAAGATGCTCCGGATCATGCCCTTGTAGACACAGAGCTTGGAGCCCACATTAAAACGTGTGAAGATGACGTAGTTGAAGTAGATTTTCTTCGTGACGGCGGTACATGGCATGCTACATGGGTGCTTTCGATGCGGGAAGATGGTCTTCATCTTTATCACGAACACATTGGCGATAAAGAGTATCCCGAAGGTGAAGAACCTTTAACCGGGTATGGCGGATATGCCGATGATCGTGGAAACGAATTAAAGCAGTACTTCCCGGCAGATGAACATACAGCAGAGATCTTACCTGAAGCGAGTACCAATGTATGGTCGATGGAGTACATCCCCGAAGATGGCAAATTTGTGTATTATTTAGAGCGCCACGAAGAACCTCGTTTTAAAGCGGAGTTAACTCGGGTCAATGAGTAATTTATTAATTATCGAATTTAAATCCCCGTTAAGAAGTTGACGGGGATTTTTTATTTGGTTTATTATGTATTGAAAACCAATAATTCTTATAAAACCTCATGTTTGTATTTTGAGCGTAATCAGATGTACCACCTATGAAAAAATCAAAGTTCAGGCTCACCCACCCAATAAAATTTTTTATAGAAAGGCAGTTTGTAAAAGGAGCACAATACCAACTTCTTGCTGTTGCTGCACTCATTGGGTTGATCTCATTAGTAGGCGGCCTGTTGGCAATGCCATCCGGTGAAATAGACGGTAGCCTGGGTGAATCTGTTTGGTGGGCATTTTTACGGCTAACCGATCCCGGATACTTAGGTGATGATGAGGGAACCATCCGAAGAATCATCTCAACGTTTTTAACAGTAAGTGGATATGTGGTATTCTTGGGAGCTCTGGTTGCTATCATGACCCAATGGCTTACTAGTAAAATGCACGAATTGGAACAAGGTTTAACTCCGGTAGCAGTAAAAAATCACATCGTGATTTTAGGATGGACCGATAGAACTTTGTCAATCGTCGTTGAGCTTTTTCAATCAGCAGGAAAGTTAAAGCGGTTTTTAGCTCGCTTCGGAGCTACTAAACTTCGACTTGTAATACTTGCAGAGAATTCATCGGCAAAACTAACACATCAGCTAAAATCTGATAGAAATATCGGGAGTAGAGCAGACGAAATCATTCTTCGGACCGGAAATCCATTGCAAACAGAACACTTGCTTCGGGTTGATTGTTATAATGCATCGGCGATTATAATTCCCAGCCATAAACAGCGTCCTCAAGATTTTATCTCTGCCGATGTAGAAACCATTAAAACACTTCTCTCTCTCAGCAGCAATCCTAAAGTGAAGGACTCATCACACCTTCCCTACGTAGTTGCTGAAATTCAGGATGAAAAGAAGATTAATATTGCACGACGATCTTACCCAGGCCCTATGGAGGTGATCTCGGGAGATTCCATCATCAGTCGTTTAATCGCTCAAAATATCATCCATATTGGGTTATCTGATATTTACATTGAACTTTTATCTAAAGGGATAAAATCAGACTTGTATACTCGTGAGCACAAAGAATTAACAGGAAAAAGTATATCAGAAATCGAACCATTATTTCCCAAATGCATAGTGTTAGGATTGGTTCGTCAGGAATACTCTGTTTTCACTCCTATGCTAAATGTGGGAGATGATGTCCTCATCAAAGAAAATGACCGGATTGTATTTCTTGCAAATAACCATGAGGATACAGATCCGGTAAAAAAATTGCCAAAAACATCCGCGGGAACAGATTCGGTAAAACAAAGAAAAAAAGTTGAGAAATATTCAGTAAAAAACGTAAGTAAGATGGTGTTGATATTAGGCTGGAATAATAGAATTCCTGCCCTAATTAATGAGTTGGGAACGTACGAGGACATCAAATTTGATGTAGCCATTGTTTCAATGGTGCCTGAAAAGGAGAGGAAGAAAAAAATTGATCATCATGGTGGATATGTATCAAAAGTAACGACTACTCATATTGATGCAGATTTTATGGATGAAATGGAACTAAGAGAGATAAAACCGCAGAATTACGAACATATTCTTTTTATGAGCAGTGATTTTCTGTCAGATGTAGAAGAAGCGGATGCCCGAACAATTGTAGGAAAAGTGCTGCTTGATGAAATTTTAGAAAATGAGGAAAACAACCCTCAAATTTTGCTCGAGTTAGCAAATGCAGATAATAATAATCTTATAAAAAGTCAGCGTTCAGAAGTTATTATTAGTCCGGTGATATTGAGTCACCTTTTGGCACAGGTTGCTTTGCGTAGAGAACTTCACACCATTTACACAGAGCTCTTTACAGTTGGTGGGGCTGAAATTGAATTCAGAAAGCTATCTCAATACAATCTTGAACCGGGAGAATATTCGTTTTCTGATATTGAAAAAATTGCAACAGAATACGGTGAAACCGCATTGGGGATTAATAAAGGGTACAAAAGTGCAGATGGAAAAAGAAAATTAATGCTAAATCCACCTAAAAATCATACAATGCGTCTAACAGATGAAGATTATTTAGTTGTTTTAATGACTAATTAGTCTGTTTTTTAGTACGTTTGTAACCAAACATAAAAAAATATATCCGCCATGTTGAAAAATTTACTCATTATACCAATCGCTTTATTTTCGATTTTAGCAGTTCAAAATCAGGTTTTTGCGCAAAATCAGGATTTAGAATGGGATCCCGATTTAACGAATGACTGGACTCCCGTTGAAGATTCTGTTTATACAGCCAATCTCGGAGAACCACCCTCGGATGCAATTATTCTGTTTGATGGGACAGATCTTTCAGAGTGGACATCAGCGCCGGGTTACTTTCCTGATATTCCCGGTGTTCCTGATTATTTGGATGCATTGGAAGAAGAATATGGACCCGCTCAATGGAAAGTTGAGAATGGCGCAATGACTGTGGTGCCGGGTACAGGCAACATTATGACTAAGCAGAGATTCAGTGATGTACAATTGCATATTGAATGGAGAACCCCGGAAGTTATTGATGGTGACGGGCAGGGACGTGGAAATAGCGGAGTATTTTTGCAGGGACTATATGAAGTTCAAGTATTGGATTCCTGGCAAAATGAAACGTACTCGAATGGTCAGGCCGGGGCGCTGTATAAACAAAAAGCCCCTATGGTTAATGCAAGTAAAAAGCCCGGTGAATGGCAAACGTACGACATCTTTTTTGAAGCGGCTCATTTTGATGGTGACGGCTCACTCATCAAACCGGCATTTATTACAGTTTTGCATAATGGTGTACTTATTCATCACAGACAAGAACTACAGGGCCCAACGGTGTTCATTGGCTTATCAAAATATGTGGAGCACCCACGTGAACTGCCAATAGGTCTGCAGGATCACGGTGATTATGTTAGTTTTAGAAATATCTGGGTACGTGAGCTGTAAAACTCGTTGGAAACTGTAGTTAAATCAATAT
Organism: Balneolaceae bacterium; assembly: GCA_041747055.1. Lineage (GTDB taxonomy): Bacteria > Bacteroidota > Rhodothermia > Balneolales > Balneolaceae > SW132. The sequence goes on along the minus strand of JBGTFX010000409.1, from coordinate 1,817 downwards.
AAATGATCATTTTCCTCTGGTTATTACTGGTAGTTGGAATTGTTGTGTGGATGACAGCCCGTTGGAAAATTCATCCGTTTCTGGCCCTGTTGTTTGGGGCTATTTCAATTGGATTTTTAGCCCGTCTCGAAACCGGTGAACTCATTGGTTCTATAGCTGGAGGTTTTGGATCAACTCTCCAAAGCATTGGGATTGTTATCGCTGCCGGCGCCATTATCGGGGAATATTTAGACCGGAGTGGCGGGGCCAAAGTGTTGGCCAATAAAATCCTGAATACTGTTGGCGAAAAGAACTCACCGCTCTCCATGAGTTTGACGGGATACGTGGTTTCAATCCCGGTTTTTTGTGATTCAGGGTTTATCGTATTGTCTGCAATTAATAAAGCTATTGCCAAACGAACCAAAATTTCACTTTCGGTATTAGCGGTTGCACTTGCCTCGGGTCTTTACGCCACTCATGTCTTTGTTCCCCCCACACCAGGGCCTTTAGCCGCAGCTGCAACTCTTGGTGCGGACATTGGTCAGGTATTAATTTTAGGACTGATTGTTTCCATTCCTGTAATGGCTGCAGCACTTCTTTGGGCAGTTCTGTTTTGTGGGAAACATACAGTTGAGTTCGATATGCAGGAGGAATTAGTAACGGTTTCCAAAGATGCGCCATCGTTTAAAATTGCCATTGCTCCAATTTTGACACCTATCTTCTTAATTGCATTGAAATCGATTGCAGACTACCCGACAGCTCCGTTTGGTGAGGGTGCCTTTTTAAGTGTAGCACTATTTTTAGGTGATCCTATTATTGCACTGCTAATTGGTGTAGCAATTGCATTTTTTATGGTGTCGGATGGAAGAAAACGAATTCAAAATGAATGGTTGGAAGAAGGATTAAGAAAAGCCGGAATTATTATCTTAATAACCGGTGCAGGCGGTGCATTTGGAGAAGTATTGCGTCAAACAGATTTAGGCGAATTCGCTGCACAATTTGCCACTATTGGTGGGCTTGGTGTTTTAATTCCCTTTATAATCGCTGCATTTTTAAAAACGGCACAGGGATCATCAACCGTAGCTATTATTACTGCAGCTGCCATTTGTGCCCCGTTGATAGAACCACTTGGACTAGACTCTCCAATGGGTACGGCACTGGCTGTACTGGCAATTGGCGCCGGCTCGTTAACGGTATCGCATGTGAATGACAGTTATTTCTGGGTAGTTGCAAAATTCTCTGAAATGGATACTTCAACAGCGCTGAAAACTCACACCGTAGCAACATTAATTATGGGAGTTACAGGGCTAATAACTATTCAGTTGATGGCTTGGATACTTCTTTAAAACTAATCAGAGACAGTAATTAAAATCTATCTCATCAAAAATATATGTTACTAAAGAATGGAAGTTTTCGTCAAAAAATAATGCCGGCAACCTTAACCCTATTTCTAGGTTCAGCAAGTATAGCGTTCGCTCATGTGAAATGGTTCAGTGAATTTAGTTTCGCTGATCGTCCGTTAACGTTATCAGAAGCTATAGGCCCTTATTTTATCGGCTTTACTATTCTAACGATGGTTGTATTGGTTGCAATGGTTTATCTCGACGAAAAGATAAATAACTGGCCGCTCTATAAGCGTATTGATGAATGGCTGAGTGAAAGGAAAAAGAATAGCTTGTTAATTATGAGGGTTGTAACCGGAGCTACACTGTTACTTTCGTGGCAGGGAGATGCTATTTTAGTGCCTGAGCTTGAAGTCACCGCGGGTTGGGTAGGTTGGGCACAATTTGTTTTGGCAATTATGCTCTTGTTCGATCGGTTGGTTAAGTATGCCGGTG
>JBGTFX010000408.1:0-13093 GCA_041747055.1 Balneolaceae bacterium | reverse complement strand
ACAGTATATGAAGTCACTATAAATGAAATTGCTGATCTTTTTGGAAATTCTATTGAATACGAAACCCGTTCTGTAGAATTTTTACGATTTGATGAAGCGGAACCTCAACAAGTGGTTATAAATGAAATTTTGTACCGCCGTCTTCAGGCGGGAAGCCCCGAGTTTATTGAACTTTATAATCGATCTAAAAAAAATATAGACCTTAGTGATTGGACACTTTCTAATGCCTCTGGAAATACCACTATTCCCAAAGGAATATCTATTAGAGCAAATGATTACCTGGTTTTTACAGATATGGAATCCTTTGCCGCTACTTCTGATAAGATCCAATTTTTATCAGGGTTTCAATCTCTAAGCAATAATGGCGATGCCGTTGTATTGAAAAATAAATTTGAAACCGTTATCGATAGTCTGTTTTATCTTCCATCTTGGGGTGATAACGTCCCTGGGATTTCCCTTGAGCGCCGAGATCCATCCGCTATTTCTATTGACCGCTCTAATTGGGCCCCCAGCAGTGCAGAAAGCGGCTCCACTCCGGCAGCACAAAACAGCCGCTTTGAGCGGGATATATCTCCTCCTGAAATTATTTTTGCGAATCTTTTCCACCAAGATTCGCTTGAAGTTCGTTTTAGCGAGTTTATAGATATTAATCAGTCTGTTTCAAAAAAGAGAAACAGTAGTTCATCATCACAATTCAATCGCTCATTAGCACAGTCACAACTAATTACACCTAACGAAGAGTTGGAAGTCAGGTTTTTAGTCAATAATAAAGAAGCTGAATTATTGCTTTACGACCCAAACCGCGGCGATCGAATAATTCTTAGTTCGGAAAATATCATTCCCGGGGAAGAGGTTACTATAAACATTGAAAATTTTAAGGATTTTCAGGGGAATATTTCATCAAGCCAGGAGCAGCCTGTTGCCCAACCGGTTCAACCCGGAGATTTAGTATTTAATGAAATTATGTTCGATCCGATTCGGGATAATCGAGAAGGCCTCACGAATCAGTCAGAATACATTGAAATTGTAAACCGAAGGCCTTATGCCATCTCTGTTGAAGGGATTTTCTTGCACGATCGACCGGATAGAAATGATGAGGTTACGGCAATCAGGCCGGTAAGCTCCACATCAAAATGGATTCCAGCCAATGGCTTGCTTCTTTTTTATGCCGATGATCGCAATATTTTATTTCCAGAAAGTCTTACATCTGTCTTTTTTGATCTGGATGCGGAACTGGAAAAGTATTCACTGAGGGTAAATAGAAGTACCCTCAGTCTTCCCCTATCAGGCCGGGAGGTCTATCTCGCCGATAGCGCCCGTACCACAATTGATAGAGTTGATTACCGGCCCGAGTGGCATAATCCCAACCTGATTGATACCCGTGGAAAATCACTGGAGCGTGTAAGCCCGGATGGCGACACCAATAATCCTGCAAACTGGAGTACAAATGCTCAGCCTATTGGGGGAACTCCGGCAACTCAAAATTCCATATTTCAGAAATCACCGGAACCACTCTCTGAAACAGGTATTTCAATTGATCCCAATCCTTTCTCACCCGATGGGGATGGTTTTGATGACAATCTCTTTATTAACTATAAATTTGACGAACCAGATTATTTAATACGGATAAGAATTTATGACCGATACGGTCGATATATTCGAACCCTCGTGGATGCTCATCAGGCTGGTTTTGAAGGATCTGTTATCTGGGACGGACTCACCGATGACGGACAATCAAACAGAATAGGTATTTACATTATTTATATAGAGGCTTTTAATAGCGCAACCGGCAGGAATAGAAAATTCAGGGAAACTGCAGTACTTGCAAGACAGTTTTAATGGGTCAGTTTATTTTTTGATGAAGCCTTCGAATCAATTCCGGAATAAAATCCAGGTGTTCAGGCTTCATCAAAACACTTCTAAGAATAGTTACTGTCTCTTCATTCAGTTCATATTTAGGGAATCTAGTGATGAATTCATCAGCAGAAACGGTAAATAGACTCAAGTGGAAACCCTCATGTTCATCTTCCATTCCGGCTTTAAAAAGCTTTTTACTCAACGTTGATACGGTACTTATTTTGCGGTTTGCTGAAATCGGAAAATAAGCTACAATATCCAGCTCAGGTTTTTGATACAGTTCAAAATCAGCTGATTTATCAATCTCTGTTGAAAACAAAGATGCAGCATCTATAGTTTTTTGGAGTATTTCGCCGAGACCATTTTTGTTCAATGGCAAAAGCTGGAGGGTTGTCCATAGAGCCGCCGCAGCAGCACCTGCCCTGGAACATTCCAGGCTGATTTCTCCAAGATGGAGGTCATCGGATGTAAAATAGGTATAGGGAGAATCGTGTTTGTAGTATACCCCGACTCCCGGATCCTTAAACAAAATACTTCCGCAACCATATGGCTGCAAACCGTGTTTATGCGGATCAATAACAATACTATCCGCTTTTGAAAGATATTCCCAATGCCGGGAACTGCTTAGCTGATCTGAAATAATTTTGAAGAATCCACCATAGGCCGCGTCTAAATGAATCCGAATTTCGTTTATCTTTGCCCAGTGTACCAAATCAGCAAGTGGCTCAACAGTTCCTAAGCCGGTTGTGCCCATTGTAACAACCAGGGTTCCGATTTCTGCTTTGTGATGTTCCAGAAAATTCATATCGGGATTGCCAAATGCATCAACCGGAACTTCCAAAAATGGAGTGTTCAGTACATGGCACATTCTTCGATGTGTATAGTGAGCCTGTGAAGTGGCAGCAATTTTTTTATTGGGATGAATTTCCCGAGCTATAAACAGCGCCTCCAAATTGGCAATCGTTCCTGCAGAAGCCAGGTGACCCAAAAAAGGTTCTTGATAACCGACCATTTGCGCCAGAAAAGTCATTACCTCCTTCTCCATCTCAGAGGTTGGCGGGCCCCCATCAAGTGCGTGATTGTTTGGGTTGATGGTTGTTGCAAGAGCCTGTGCAATCCACGCTGCAGGATGGGGTGGTTTAAGCATTTGACCGGCGTACTGCGGATGATGAAATGGATAATTCCCCTCTAGCTTTTTCTGAAGCTCATTAATTACTTTTTGGATCTCCATATTATCCGTTACGGGAGGTAACTCATCCCCAAACGAAGAGCGCCACACATCTGTTTTGTGCAGCGCTTTCTCTAAAATCGGAAGATATGGAGTGTACCAGCTCAATATTTAGTTACATTAAAATGAATGAGAGGCCGACTGAAATTACCTGCATAACCTGCAGTTCGTTGGAGAAATCGTCATCATAAGCTAAATCAACACGAACATTGGCATTCAGAAGGTTATTAATTTTACCCGTTATCTGGTTTGAAAAATAAAAATCCGTACTTGTTAAGGCTTTATTAACATTGGTAAACGTTTCGATACGTGAACTCAGGATTAGATTTGAAGCAATTTCATGATTGTAATCAGCACCGAAATTTATTCCTGCTTCGTTTCTAAACTGTGACCCTTCATCAAGTCCATAAAGAGGCGCCAGTTCTTCATCCCTTACGATGGTTTGTCTTAACCCCACACCGGCTTCAAATGAAAAATGATCTCCCGGGCTGTATGCCAAGCCTGCATTTTCAGAAATGTAAGCCGGAGATAAAAAATCAGAGATAAACACATCTTCACCTTCCGGTCCGGCACCAAAATCGTATCCCTTATCAAATTGAGTTCGAAAATTAAGATTCCCAAATATTGAAAACTCGCTTTCTTCCCCACCAATGTCGTATAGAAATCGGTTTCGAAGTACTAGGATATCATCTGTTTTTCTTGTCTCTTCTCCCTGGATTTTTGATTGTCCATATCGTGTATCGAGTGTGAACGAGTAGGAAAATCTGTTTTCTCTAAATTTTGCGGTTAGATTGGAGTTACCGGTAGCACTGATATTATTTGAACCACCCTGAGACCAATTGGAATAAGAAGCTTGCGAACCATTTAGCCCTGCCACCCATCCAAAATTCCAACCTTCGAGGGTGTCGCTCACGGTGGGTTCATTCACAGCGTAAGATTGAGCAAACATAAATAGTGAGATACTAATTAGCAGAAATAATTTTTTCATAAAAATTTGAGCTTATTTTTTTAGTAGGATTACTTTATGTGGCTGTTTGTCTGAAAGCTGAAAGTCAACATGTTCGTTCAATTTAGTAGGTACTTTCAAGCCAACAATCCCGGCCTGTACCGGTACTTTCCTGTGTCCCCGATCAACCACTGCAGCTACACAAACATTATTGAAAGAAATGAGTTCCGGAACTTTGTTTAAAGCTTTAAACATGGTTAATCCGCTGAATATGACATCATCAACCATTACCAAAACTGCATCCTCAGGAATATTATCATCAAACGTAAACCCTGAATCATCTTCAGCCCAAAGTTGACGAAGCATAAAATCCAACCCTGAAGCTTCAGAGATGTACTTTTTCATTACTAAGGCAACGGAATATCCCCGTTCATTTAGTCCGACTATGCAAATCGGCTTTCCTCTCGCCTCTTCTACAATTTGATATGCCATTCGTTTAATGATCCTTTGCAGCTGGCCTTTATCCAGTAAAATCATACATTTATTATAAGATGGGATTAACCTTGAAAATGTGGCTCAAATTTATTCAATTTCCATAGAAGTATGAAACAGAAATTGGATCAAACCGTTAAACAGGGTGAATTTAGAATTAAACGTAATTATTATGTCTCATTCAACACGCAATTCTTTTGGTACAGCATTTACTTTAGGTATTGGAGCCGGAATTTTAATACACTCATTTATTAAAAAAGTACCTGTGTCTTCCAAATCCAACCAAAGGCTACAGGATATAAAGAGTGAATCTTACAAATTCTTAAAAACAAAATTTTATGATTTAAAAGATTTTTCGGCTGAGTTAGTCACAAATCCTATTCCGGATCTTTACAAAGCTACCGATTCATTTACTCTAAACGAAGAAGATCTTATTCATGCCACAGGATAAATTTCCATATAAAGAATCTTTACTTCAATGGATTTGGCAAAATCTTGAATTTACTGTTGAGTAATCTACGCACAAACTGCGGGAAATTGGTGTCGATTGTTAATAATGGAAGACTAAATAGCGGGGCCGGGCCCGATTTTTTGGGAGCTCATATTATTATTGATGGCATCTCCTTTCATGGAGGAGTGGAAATACACACCTCAGAATCTCACTGGAATGATCACTTCCATCAAAATGACCCGGCCTTTAATAAGGTTATATTACATGTTGTATATTCCAACTCCCCGGCATCACAAACAGTTCTCAGGAAAGACGGAACTCAGCCTATTACATTAGAGATTAAGAATTACCTGCATAAATCACTTCGATCTCTTCTTCAATCGAGCAAAAAAGATGTAGGATTACCCTGTCGCGGAGATGTGCAGTTTATCAATCAGGCAGCTTTTGAAAAGCAGATTCACCACGCTCATGTCGAATATTTTAACTATAAGGTAGAAGAAATTCTAAAAACGTACGATGCTTCACAAGCTGTATCCAAAGCGTGGCTACAGTGTTTAATTCATTCATCTTACAAAGCATTGGGTATTTCTCAAAACACGCGGCCAATGGAGCAACTTTTTTCAATGGTGAAGGAAAAGAACTTAAAACCAAAAAGCATAGAGCAATTCGTAGATTCTGCAGAAGCCATAGCTTTCGCCCCGCGAAACCTCCCTCATCTCGATTGGGTACAATCTGGAATGCGCCCCGCAAGTTACCCCGAAAACAGAGTGAAACAGGCGGCTGCTCTCCATTTTACATTATTGGAGTTTCCGTTTAAAGAATTACTCACAACAGGAACCCCGGTCTGGGATTCAATTTTCATTTCAATTCCCGATGCTCTGCAACCGGGCGCTCAAATGAAAAGTTTGATCTACAATACTGTATTTTTACCCTCTATTTACCTTCTTGGCGATCTATTTTGTTCTAATAAATTGAAAGATGATGCTCTTTATCAATGGGGAAATATTTCTCAAAAAATTCCTCAAACCATTCAAAAACCTTTCAGGGAGTCAGGATTTGATACATCCGGTTCAGCTAAAAAACTGGGTCTTGCACATCAGTTAAAAAGATATTGTAATAAACTGGAATGTCATCGATGTGAGATCTTTAAAAATGCAATTTCCTCTTGACTGAATTAGAATGACTTTCTATCTTTGGGGTCTGTATAATTTAGCAAAAATTGCCCGGTCGTCTAATGGCAGGACAGCTGGTTTTGGTCCAGTCAGTGGGGGTTCGAATCCTCCCCGGGCAACTCTTACTCAAAAGGATGCCAAAACGGTCATCCTTTTTATTTTACTCACTCTTGAATCGTTAGTTCATTGGATACACCACTGGCAATATTTGCGGGAAGAAGCAATGTAGCTCTGTCTCGGGCAATTGCAGAAAGTTACGGAACCCAGCTGGGTGAAGTAACCATCAAAACTTTTTCAGACGGTGAACTCTACGCAAAGTTTGAGCAGAGTATTCGAGGTGAAGATATTTTTATTGTACAGTCCACACCACCACCGGGTGATAACATCATCGAATTATTAATGATGCTGGATGCTGCAAAACGTGCATCAGTGAAACGTGTAACGGCTGTAATACCTTATTTTGGGTATGCAAGGCAGGATCGAAAAGATCAACCCCGTGTTTCTATTGCAGCAAAATTGATGGCTAATTTATTGGTGGAAGCCGGTGCCGACAGAATTTTAACAATGGACCTGCATGCTTCTCAGATTCAGGGATTTTTTGATATCCCCTTGGATCATTTATATGCCAGCAGAGTATTTATTGATCACTATAAAAAGAGCTCACTCGATAATATTGTAATTGTAGCTCCTGATGTAGGAAGTATTAAAATGGCACGCGCTTATTCGAAACGATTAGGGGCAAGTCTTGCTTTTATTGATAAAAGACGGCCGAAGCAAAATGTTGCCGAGGTAATGAATATAATCGGTGAAGTGGAAGGGAAAAACGTGCTGATGATTGATGATTTAATCGATACGGCAGGCACTCTTACAAATGCAGCCGTTGCTTTAAAAGAACGTGGAGCGCTTAGCATAAATGCGGCATCCACACATCCAATATTATCCGGGCCTGCATTCCAACGAATTGAAGATTCACCCATTGATGAGCTTTTAGTTACCGACACCGTTCCACTCAGAAAACCATCCAAAAAAATTAAAGTTTTAAGTGTTGCCGGCATTTTTGCTGAGGCTATACAGCGTATTCATACAAATAATACGATCAGTGCACTTTTTGATGATTAATTAATAAACGAACAAAACCATGACGCAACCAGAATTATATAATTTAGAGGGTACAAAAAGAGAATTGGGCAGAAATGAGTCTGAAAAGCTGCGTGATGAACTACGTATACCTGCCGTACTTTACGGCCCAAAAGTGAAAGAGAATATTCATTTCTCCATTCTTGAATCAGATTTAGAGAAAATTCTTTCTGTAAATGAAACCAAGCTTCAAACTCTGACTGTTGACGGAAAAGAGTATAAGACAATGCTAAAAAATGTTGAGTTTGATCCCGTTTCAGACAGAGCATTACATGCAGACTTTTATGTGCTTGATCCTAAAAGACCGGTATCACTTAAAGTGCCTATCAAAATTAGCGGAATTGCAAAAGGAGTTCGCGATAGTGGTGGACGTGTATTTCAACCGATGCGAATTGTTCGAATCCGTGTAGTGCCAGACAAAATTCCTGCTAAATTTGAAGTAGACATCACTCCAATGGAAATTGGTGATTCTATTCACGTAAGTGAACTGGAAATGGAAGGAATTCTTCCATTGGATGACCCTTCAAGAACAATTGTAACGATTGCCCCTCCGAAATCCGAAGAACTCTTTACTTCATCTATTGATGATGATGATGATGACGAGTTACTTGAAGGTGAAGAAGTTGCTGAAGGCGAAGAAGTAGCCGAAGGTGAAGAGCCCACTGAAGGAGAAGAGGGAGAAAGCAAAGAGTAATTCTCTTTTAGGCTAATGATTATGGCACTAATTACCGGCTTGGGCAATATTGGCTCAAAATATAAAGGTACGCGTCATAATATTGGCTTTGAAGTAATTGATAAACTTGCCGAAAATCTGTCTATAACTTTAGAAGATGGAAAAGGCCCCTTTCTTATCGGAGAGGGATCATTCAAAGGCAAGAAAGTCACACTAATGAAACCCACCACGTTCATGAATCTGAGCGGAAAAGCAATGAGCAAAGCCATCTTCATTACAGGAGTTTCGCTGAATCGCTGCCTCGTCTGCTACGATGACATTAATCTCCCACCCGGTAAAATTCGTTTACGACCATCAGGAAGCGCCGGAGGCCATAACGGCATTAAAGATATCATCAACACCCTACAAACTGATCAGTTTCCCCGCATGAGAATTGGAGTGGGGAGTGATTTTGGCAGAGGACGTCAAGCCGATTACGTTCTCTCCCCTTTTGATGAAGATCAACGCATCATTATGGATCAAACATTAGATACCGTCTGCGAAGCGATTTATACCTTTCTTCGAACGGATATTCAGATCGCAATGAATGAATTTAATTAGTGTTATACCAAAACCTGTCAGGTTTTGTACGTTTACTTTCTTAGTTATTTAATGATGAATGTCTGAAACCTGGAAGGTTTTTAAACTATACTTAACACTCTCTGATGGATATTTTTAAACTCATTTACGAACACGACCTGCGTCTTGACAGCCTTCGCGAACGACACACCGACCGCAACAGACAGGATACATCCATGAGTATCGAAGACTTCATGAAGCCGGACCTTACCTACTCAAAATTTTACTTTACCGGCACCCGAATTAAAGAGCAACAGTTTGGGATCAATACGCTCCATTCTTTTGACGATATAGTACATGCTCTTAGTGGATCTCTAAAAGAGTACAGTCTATTCACGAAACAGGGTAAGAGTGCTCTCAAATCTTTTGCTGATGATGTTTCGATTGGTGAACCCGCTGTTCTCACAAAGAGTGAATCAAACTCATGGGATCTGTCCAATTTCATAATTGATTCGAACAGTAATGTGGGACACAACAAAGATGCGATTGCTGATTTATTGAAAACAAATGACCTGCTTTTGTACAAAGAGCAGGCCCATAACGGCTTCGACTTCCACCTGTTCAGCAAAAACAATATTTACAGAGAGATGTTTTACCCGTTGCAAAAGCTCGTAAGTGATCAATTCCGGTTTTTCAGCATGAATGGAAAACGGGTCACTTCCGAGAGAAAATTCTATTTTGAAACATGGACACTCGATCGTCCTCCTCATGGAACTGAAGAGGTGTTTAAGGAAACGGTATTGTAATTAGGCTGAAGAATATCAACATTTATCTGTTTTTTTTAGTTTAACTGCTCGTCAAGCATCTTCTCTTCTCACATCTTCAAATGACGTGTTATTGGCCCAACCTTTGATATGTTTTTCAGCTTTTTCCAAATAGGGTGTAACGGACAGGGTTTCTGTGGCTTAATTCCATGGATACTTCTACACCAACTGATCCTGGGCCGAATTAAATAAAAATGGGTGAGTCGATCAGAATCATCTACAGTTGAAGTAAGAAAGAACTTGTAAACTCAGGGTTCCTATTCTGTCGTGATCCATTATTTAATTTGTCTTTAATTCAAAAAATGCAGAAACAGGCATTATTTATTCATAAATTAGGAATAAAAGATCTTAAATACTTTAATAGTCTGAATTATGCCTGAAATGTTTTTTTCTCCTAAATCGATTGCTGTGATCGGGGCATCAAGAGATCCCCATAAACTGGGCTATGGTGTCATCAGGAACTTAATTGAATATAAATTCAAGGGGAATATTTACCCTGTTAACAAGCATGCTTCCGAAATACTGGGACTGAGCTGCTACCCCTCTATCGAAGATCTTCCGGTTGGCGCAGATCTTGCCGTAATCATTGTACCTGCCAAAACAGTAACACCGGTTCTGAAACAGTGCGGCACCCGTGGCATCAAACATGCTATTGTAGTCAGCGGCGGATTCAGCGAGACAGGAAACGAGGGAACTGAACTTGAGGATGAGCTCAAAAAAGCGGCAAAAGAGAGCGGCATCAGGATTATCGGGCCGAACTGTATCGGCACTATCGACACCCATACCCCGGTAAACACCACGTTTGTGACAGGCATGCCGGAACAGGGCGAAATTGGATTTATATCCCAGTCGGGTGCGATGGTAGCCGCCGTGATTGACTGGGCGCGGGGAGCCGGTGTGGGTTTTTCAAGGATCGTAAGCTTGGGCAACCAGATAGATGTTACCGAAACCGAGATGATGGATGTGGTGGGAAATGATCAGCAAACCAAAGTAATTACAGCTTATGCCGAGGGAATTTCGGATGGTAAAAAATTTCTAGAAAAAGCGGAGGCACTCTCCCTCAAAAAACCGTTTGTAATCCTCAAAGGCGGACGGAGCGAAAAGGGAGCTGAGGCCGTTTCATCACACACAGGGGCCCTGGCAGGGAGTGAAGTTGCATACAGCGCTGCATTTCGGAAATCCGGTGTTCTGGAAGCGCAAAACATGGAAGAAATGTTTGACTGGGCCCGGGCCTTGGCATGGCAGCCACTGCCCCGGGGTAATCGTGTGGCAGTGCTTACCAATGCGGGTGGGCCGGCAATTCTTGCAGTGGATGCAATCGTAAAGGCCGGACTTGAAATATCTCCTCTTACCGATGAAACCCGAAAATATTTAAAATCAAGGCTGCCCAATGCTGCAAGTGCAAATAACCCCGTAGATGTTCTGGCGGGATCAGGCCCTGCAACCTATACACTGGCTCTTGAAGCACTCCTGAGTGATGAAACCGTTGATGCGGTTGTTGTAATACAGGCGCCGCAGGATTGGTTTCTGCCGGTCAGTCTTGCCGAAGTAGTGGGCGAAATCGCAGGACTGCACAATAAGCCGGTAATTGCCTCTATTATGGGAAAAGCTTCGGTTGATGAAGCCCTGAATATTCTACACAAACGGCGTGTGCCAAATGTTGCATTTCCTGAACGGGCTGCTTCCATTTTAAAAGCGATGCCACAGCGCAAAGAGTGGATAAAAATGATTGATTACCGGAATCAGTACAATACTGAATTCGGGAAAAAAAATGTGAAGGAATTAATTAAAAACCAAGAATGGAGTGAAGTAGTCCGGGAATACGGAATCGGTTTACCAGAGCAAAAGTCAGCTTCAAACCAAAATGAAGCCATCCAGGTAGCTACTGAAATCGGCTACCCGGTTGTCATGAAAATAATTTCCGCAAAACACAGTCATAAATCCGATATCGGGGGAGTGAAAGTTGGCCTCCGGAATGAATTGGACGTTCAAGAGGCATGGAACGAAATTAAAAAATCAGCAGATAAACACCGTGCAGATATAGAAGGTGTTTTGATTCAGAAAATGTTCGAAAACGGCCAGGAAGTGATTGTTGGTATTAAACAAGACCCTCAGTTTGGTCCGATGATACTGTTTGGCACCGGTGGAACGGATGTGGAACTGTACAATGACACCGCAACGGCAATAGCACCGCTATGTGAAATTGAAACGCGGAATCTTATCAGCTCTACCATAGCCGGCAGAAAACTAAAGGGCTGGCGGAATCTGCCAAAAGCTGATATGAAAGCAGTTGAAGAAACTCTGATTGCATCGAGTTATCTGGCGGTGCATCACCCGGAAATCAGTGAGCTGGAGATCAACCCGCTTTATGTGATGAAAGAGGGTGATGGAGTGTTTGCCGTGGATGTGAGAGGAACTTCTTAAATCAATCATTTTTTAATCCTGAAAAAAAAATCACGGCCTTCGCGGGTTTTTTCTAAATGCGAAGAAAATTCTGGCCCATCTCAGCCAAGATAAACTTCCCGTATAATTCCTAAAATTTCTGATGTCACTATGGCCGTGAAGGCGCAACATCAGCCGGTTTCAGGCCAATGCTCTCGGAAGATATGTACTGCGATTTTTTTGGGTCCACTATTGAACTATTTTTGCACGAACAATCTGAAAATAGCGCTGAATTGATATTTGATCAGTTTGACAGAAATCTTGAACTATGGAGGCCGGAGTAATTTTCACTTAATAAATGGAATACCATGCAGAACCCACGACATTGATTTTATCGGAGCTATACTTTATGCCGGATTTGCTCCAATTGCACTTCTCAGCCGTTGCTCTTTCGGTTACAACTCTGCCTTGGTAAAATCGCCAAACAGACTTGAATATTTCGGAGAGGATATAGCAGTGGCATAATCAATGTCACTTCTCCACCAGTAAAATCAGTCGGGGTGATTTTTCAGGATCAAAGTCCTCCCCGTAGTAATTTCCCCAACTGTTTTTCAAGGTAAAACCACATTCTTCAAATTGTTGCCCGAACCAGGCTAAATCATAGAGCTTTACTCTCTCCTGGTAACTCACCGGCTCATCAAGTCCACCTTCTGTAAATGTTATTTTTTTGTGCACCATCCCATCCTCAATAAATCTCTCGATATCGAAGTGAAGGTTTTCGTATTGACCACTCTCTATTTTGACCAGGTTTTTCTCTACTATATTCGCATTCAAAAAATCGATCATAAACCGGCCCTTTGGGCGCAGCATGGAATGAACACTTTTTAGAACTTTTATATTTTCACTGTCTTCAAGGAAATATCCGAAAGTAGTGAATAGATTAACTACTGCATCAAAATTTTCATCCAGTGATATTCTCATATCCTGCTCTTGAAACTTCACATTTGTAAGCCCTCGACTTTCCGCTGTATTTCTGGCTTTTTTGATCGCCTCAGGAGATAAATCTATCCCCATCACACAGTAGCCTTTTTCTGCCAGTGTGAGTGAATGCCTACCCCTGCCACATCCCAAATCAAGCACTTTCGGGTAATTCTCTTTAGGTAATATTTTCTCAATCAGATGAGCTAAATCTTCAGCTTCCGATTCATTTCTGTTAATATATAATTTTTCATATAACGGACTGTCGAACCACTCTTCAAACCAACTCATGCAATTCCTTTATTATTTCATTGTTAATCAATTTTGTCTGCCGCATTTTCTGCTGATGTTTTATTATCTTGGCAAACTTTTAACCATCACAGACTATGACTTTT
>JBGTFX010000407.1:0-10202 GCA_041747055.1 Balneolaceae bacterium | reverse complement strand
AAACGCTATTTATCAAAATCGATACCTAATTCAACGGATTTAGACATTAGCTTTTAAGTGAGTTCAGAATCTTGATGAAAATCCTGATACAAAAAAGATTAGTATTTGTATTTAAAAAATAGAGGGGCCGGAGTTATGGTTGTGGCAAAATTTTATAACCATTAGAGATTTCTAATGGTTATAAAATTTAAACCAAAGGATTTGATGAGTTTCCGGAACTTTCGGCAGAGATTGATCTACAGATCCCTCCTGGCTCCGCCACTCCAGATAATATTAAGAAAAACAGAAGTTTAAGGGTAGTAGTGAAGCGAGTATGATCTGTTGAATAAATTGCTGATTTGATGAACTTTTACCATCGGTTCACCAAAATTTCCTATAGGTACCATTTTAGATAAATACAATCATCTCCTGCCTAATTTTTTTCTTCCCCCATACAATCCCATAAATAATTTTGAACCTGATGCCATCTTTTCAGCACATTGGAGTGCTCTACTCTTTGTATCGTTTCATAGCAGCCTCCCGACATCACCCCTACCCGTGCACCTTCGCGGCTAGACAACTCAGCGATGGTTTATTCCAATTCCTTCAGCAATACCTGTTATTAGAAAAAATTTGTTTATACGCCTTTTCTAAAAGTATACATTCAGATGGTTTTTTTATACAGCGGCGGCTCTTCAATCCCCTGACTTACACAGTGTTCTTTATTGAATTCATAGTTCAGCTCTGTCATTTCATCTAAGTATTCTTCTAAAGGAGGAAGCCCAACGGCACTTCTTCGTTCATTTACATTGGCACTATCAGCCAAATTTATCGGGAAGGACCGGCACGTATCATTGTTGAACCCTACCTGTGTACCATAAATCAGTGGTTTTCCGGTATTTTTATTTACCCTGTCAGTTAAGTACGCAAAATTACGGGGATCAGCATTCTCATTATCAATTTCAGTTTTCAATACCTCAAGCACTCTTTTTTGAAACTCAGGATCATGATCAGAATGCTGTACCATAACCCAAAAGTGCTGAGAACCGCTATTACCCACCCTATCAAATCCCGGGTAACCGAATTCATCCAACATTTCGTCCAGTCTTTTTTGATGGGTTGTGAATACACTATCCTTGTAAGCCTGCCATTCTTCGCGGCTTAATTCTCTAAATTGACCCTGCGGCATTCCGGCTGCTATCTGATCGACCTCGTACATTCTTGCAAGCTCCCCTGCCAATTCCTGATTAAATTCAACTTTTAGCTCTTTTTTATTTTCAGCCATTTTTTCTTCACACCCGATGTTGAAAAATACAATGGCAGCTATCAGGACTATTTTTTTCATGAGTTTCAGTAATTTACGTTTTTAACTAGTGCAGGCACATTCATCATTTTCTATTCATTGTGACTTGCCTAAATAAACGCTCAATTGTAATTGAATGTCAGTTTTAATTTCTAACAGAATAATAACATTCATTTTTTTCTATAGGCTACTCAATTGTCATTGGATTCAAATCCTGATTTTATTATTTACTACGATTCTTTACATCCTGAAAATTGATTTTTTAGATATGCTGATTCCATGAACACACCGGCAACATTTAATCGCACCACTTTTCGTGAGAGAGGTCATTTCTCCAACCACCCCACATTAAATCCTGTTTTACGGCTGGTGTTTGATTCATCATCAGTGACCGTAGTTCGTCGATTCGGCACCTCAACACATCCGTACAGCACACTTTCAGCAAAGATTTTTAACACTCACGCTTATAAAGCTTATGGAGGGGGAGCAGGCAGTTTTATACCGCAAACACTTGTTACAATTCATGGAAAAGGCACTTCATTTTCATTTGATCTGTCTACTCAATTTCCTGATTTCAAAAACGGCAAGGAGATTATTGGCTTAATTGAACAATTCATGCCGATTACTGAAGAAACGCTCTCGCTTAAAGCGGTAAAAAGAAAGAAGGATAAGATTGGAGTAGTTGTTTTAGTAGCGTTATTCGCGCTTTTTTGGATTCTGCATCTTTTAGGATTCTGGTGATTCCACGAGGCTAATGTGTTTGTCTCCGGCAAATTATAATTACCAAAAAACAGAGGATACAACCCTTACCAACGCACCTGAATAATCAGTGGATTTAATAATTAGTTAAAACTTTTATTTTCTCCATGTCGTCATAGGTGATGTAAAATTAATTATGCTTTTGCGTAACCTTTAAAAACGATTTGATGTCATGAAAAAAGCTCGCTTGTATCCCTTTAACTTTACTTATTATAGATCTTATTTGCTCAATGGATTAAAAACATCGCTTTTCCTGCTTTTTGGAGTGATCATTCCATCTTCAGCTTTATTAGCAGCTGATTTATCGGCAACAAATAATAATTCTGAAAACAACAAAATCACCTTTGCGTCCACTACTGTTTATGCTGAAACTGATGGCGTTCATTTTGGCACGATCACAAGCGTAGCTGTTGATCATCAAAGCCGTGTATTTATGGCTGATAATTCCCAGCATGCCATCCATATATTTTCCCCGGATGGTTCATATATAAAAAGCTTAGGGCAAGAGGGTCAGGGACCGGGAGAATTTAACGGACTCAACGATTTAATGATCGATTCAAAATACCTCCACGCTTTAGACCGAAATCAAAGACGAATATCTGTTTTTAATCTCAATACACTATCATTTTCTCACTCCGTTCCCCTGTCAACAGGTGGGCAGGAGCAAGGTGCTATGGGAGGAACGTTCCCATCCCAGGTAAGTCTGTTAAGTGATGGAAATTATCTGGTTTTTTTCACTTCATTTGGAGGCAGTAGCCCCGGGGGGCCGGTTGTTTTATCCCCTGAAGGAAAAATCATCGACCAGGAACGGTTTAAGATACCCCAATCAGAAACTATTACCAGACAGTCTGGAGGTGGAGCAGTTATGTTATCATTACCCGCTATCTCTAAAACAACATTTATATCTTCAAACGGAAACGGTAATGTTTATGTAAATCAAAATTGGGATCTTGAAGTCAACCTATATCAAGAAGATGGCAAACTTATTCGAACGATTTCAAAACCATATAAAAATCATCCAATGACTCGCAGCGGTTTAATCGACTCATTTGAAAGTACCGGAGGGGCCTCTGATCGATTAAAGTCAATGCTTCAACAAATAGAACTCCCGGAAACCTGGCCTGCCGTGAATCGGATTTATTCTGACAAACAGAACAGAATTTGGGTATCTACGTACACGAATAATACTGATTTAAAAAACTGGGTTTTATTTGGTGAATCCGGAAATGAAGTAGCCTCTTTTGAATGGGCTAATTCTAAAAGGGTCGTACATGTAACCGATCAACATGTATATACACTTGAACAGGATGAATTTGAATTACCGCTAGTTGTAAAATATTCATACCATATCAATAATTAATTATTGAGCCATGAGGGTCAATGCTAACTTACAACCAATAACTTAAATCGGTTTTGTAAAGTGATAAAACACATATCTAAGTCATTGGTTTTCGTTTTTCTTTTATTCACGAACTCCTGCAGCATTTTTACACCAGTAAAGCTACACGCCGAAGATGACCCTCAGAGGCAGATGTTAGTTCATGAAGAACCTGTGGAAAGGCCTCTTGAAGTACTATTTATAGGTAACAGCTACACATTTTTTAATAATATGCCTGAAATGCTGACCCAATTGGCCATTAATTCAGATAACACATATCTCATACAATCTGAAATGGCTGTTGCGCCGGCTGCCACACTTCAGAGGCTTTGGGAAAGAGGATTAGCGAGAGAAGCCATTCGTAAAAAACAGTGGGATTTTGTGGTTCTTCAGGAACAGAGTCTGCGGCCAATGGAAGATCCGGAAAGTATGCACAAATATGCCCGCTTGTTTAACAGTGAAATTAAAAGAAACGGTGCAAAAACAGTTTTCTATCTCACATGGGCGCGGGACGGAGTTCCGGAAACGCAGCCTCTTCTCGATCATGCCTACGTAACAATTGCCGACGAATTGGATGCCATGATTGCCCCGGTAGGCCCGGCATGGCAACAAGTACTTGAGACGGCTCCGCCAAACCTGCTATACCGGAATGATGGAAGCCACCCCACACCTGCCGGATCTTACCTGGCTGCATGTATGTTTTACCTTGTAATGACGAATGGAGAACATGAATGTTCTCTTATTGAAAACGATGAAATTACACCGGAGAATATGCTATTTACAGGTCGCGCTGCCTACTCTATTTGGTCAAATAATTCCGCCGTATCTTATTTTAACGTGAGTTCGAGATAAGAGTTTGTTAAGGAGTGTCCCCCTTTGAAGGGGGCAATGGGGGATGAAAAGTCGTTAATTCAAAGCTTAACAATGAATATCTGAGCAAAAACTTAACTCAGCGGGTCATCCCCCTGGGCTCTTACGAGCCTTTTCCCCCTTCGAAGGGGGACTATTTTTAGATTCATTTCCTTATGTCGAACTCACGTTATTTTAGATAAAATCTTCTTTACTGACTAACCGTATAACAGTTTTTCGGAAACCGAAAATCGTTGAGACTCGTTTGCGAGTTCTCCGAATTGGACTTTCCATATACGATATAATCACAGGTTTAAACCATGATTTATAAACAGGTAAATCCGCATCCATCACTTCGTTCTCTCATTGAATGTTACTGGATAATGGAAAATGAAGATCCTGCCATTTTGCAACAGAAAATTATACCTGATGGCTTTCCGGAAATAATTTTTCATTATGGAAATCCTTACCGGATCAATCTTAAAGGCCAATGGCAAGAGCAGGCGAAAAGCCTTCTTGCAGGCCAAATCAGTAAGTATTTTTTTCTCGAAAATACAGGCCGGTCAGGAATGGTTGGAATTAAATTTTTCCCGACCGCTCTTCGCCATCTGTTTGGGCTTTCGATGAATCAGTTTACGAATAAAGTTGTTGATATGGAGAATCTTCCTGAAATGGATATTCAAAAACTTGCAGGAGAGATCTTCATAAACCACGATCATCAATACATGATTGAGAAAATCCATTCATATTTTTCTGAACAGAAACGAAAAATTACGAATCAAAATAGATTAGCAGATCAGGCAGTTCGGATCATTCATGAGAAGCAGGGTATGATTTCTGTTTCAGATCTGGTGAGTCAACTCGGTGTTGGCGAACGGAAAATGGAACGATTGTTCCGGGAATATGTCGGATTGGGGCCAAAATTATATTCCCGAATTATTCGTTTTAATGCCATTTTCCAGCTTAAACAGCAAGGCTTGGAATCCTGGTCCGACCTTGTGTTTCAGACCGGGTTTTATGATCAGGCACACTTCATCAAAAATTTTAAAGAGTTTTCCGGAGATGATCCTTCCGTTTATCTTTTTAACGAAGAAAATATGGCTAATTTTTTTCTGAAAAGGCAGCGCTGATCAATGTCGGTTTTTTACAATAAACGTTTAGTAAAAAAAGCGATGTTCCATTTACAACCGTAACTAATTCTATTAAATAATGAAAATATTGGGACTAATAGCCATTCTGTTTATTGGCGTGGCACAAGAGCTGGATAGATTTTCGGATACGCCTCGGGAAAATCTACATATTGAGCAGTTTAAGTGGCTTGAGGGCACCTGGCAAAATATGAAGAGCCTCAGTTATGAACAGTGGGAATTTAATGCTGAAACTTCTACATGGGAGGGACGAGGATTTCAGGTAAATAACGTGGATACTCTTATTACAGAAAAGTTAATTATCGAATGTGAAGAATCTGTTTGTGATTATATAGCGGATGTTCCTCATAATCTTCATCCGATAAGGTTCCGCATCAGCGACATCACAACCTCAGGTTTTAAAGCCGTAAATCCTGACCATAACTTTCCGAAATATATACACTATAATTTATTATCTGATGACCGGTTTAATGCGGCTATTGGCGCAGAAGATCGAAAAATAAAGTTTCAATTTATAAGATACATTTCTAAATAGAAGTGATTGTTGATAAATTTATATTTAAGATGTGAAATTTTTACCGTCAGAAATCTCGCCCGGACAGCTCATTGGGCTTTCCTTTTACAAATAGAGTTAACCTTGGTTTGGTTCACCGATCAATAAATTTTGCCGGTTTATAAACCCAGTTAATTTCTCTCTCCAACTTTTCTTGTTTTACAGGGCGCCTTTCGAGATCATAGTATAAGTTCGATGATACTCCCATAAATACTATATGAATGAACCTTCAAATAACAGTCTACACTTTTTTGCAGAAATTTTGCATTTAATGCGTTGCATTATCATTATAATATCAGATATAAAAATACAGAGAAGCTTATTGAATCAGTTTTGCAACGAATAATAAGATTTACTTTATGCTAAATTCTATCACAAAATACCCTGAAATGAATATGAGTTTGAAGAACTGTATTTCAGAACAGGTTAAAATGCCGGTAAATGTTTTAGAAGCTATATCGGGTCATTTTAAACCTCAAAAGATGAAAGTGGGCGATTGTTTCACTCAGCCGGGAAGAATTTGCAAAAAAATGGCTTTTATTCAGGACGGGGTATTGAGAATGTACAATTATGCTGAAGGTAAGGAAATAACACTTTGGATTGGAACCAAAAACCGCTTTATAACAGATCTGAGCAGCTTTATCCAGCAGAGCACTTCGCGCTGGTTTATAGAAGCTGTTGTACCGTCTGTACTATTGACGATAACCAGGGAAGAGCACTATAAACTCATTAATGAGTACCATGAGTGGATTGAGTTTGATAACCGGTTATTATCAAGTGCTTATACAATTATTGAAGATCGCATGTTTTCGCACTTGTATATGTCTGCTGAAGAACGGTTTAACCGGCTGTTCGAAACCCAACCAGAGCTCTTTAACATTGTGCCATTGAAACAGATTGCCTCTATGCTCGCAATGACACCTGAAACTTTAAGTCGCTTACGGGCAAAGCGGAGTTCTTGATGTAAATCAAGACAGAGTATCTAAAAGCGTTCTATTTTCAATATTAAAACAATTAAAAAGCTTTGGTATGAACCTTCTTCGATTTGCACTCACATTTAATTCCATTTTTTCTTTTGTCACCGGTTTAACACTCACTTTGTGGGGGAGTACTATTTCTGAAATTTTTGGTGTAAATGATTATCTGATATTTACACTTCTCGGAGTTAGTTTAGTCGGATTTTCAATAGCGGTTTTCGGTGTAAGCCGGCAAAAACCAATACGACCTCTGCCGGTTTTGGTTATTATCATTCTAGACCTGGTTTGGGTTCTCGCAAGTATTCCATTGCTGTTGCTAAACCCGCTTGAGTTAACAGAAACCGGAAATATTATTATAGGAGTGGTTGCCCTGGTTGTTTTTACAGTTGCTTTTATGCAGTTAATCGGGCTTTCAAAAGTTGACAGTAACGATACTACCGGTTTTAAAGAACTCATAGTAGAAAGATCAATTAATGCAGATAAACAAGCTGTTTGGGAGGTAATTTCAGACGTGGCAAACTATCATCATGTTGCCCCAAATATTGATGACGTGAAGATCATTTCGGGTAAGGGTGAAGGAATGATTCGGGAGTGTTCGCAAGGCAAAAGCAGCTGGACGGAAGATTGTGTTTTATGGAAAGAAGGTGAACAATTTTCATTTCGGGCAAACACTAATGCAAAGGACTATCCTTTTCCATTTACCTTTTTACAGGGAACCTGGAGAGTAATTCCAAACGGGCATAACCATTCAAAAATTGAGTTAAAATTTGAATTTAGGTTCAAGAGAAAAATACTCAACATTCTGCTACACCCTTTAATGGCTCCGAAATTCAGAAGCATTGTTAAAGAATTACTTGACAATTGGGAAGAAAAGCTCAAATTGGAGAAAATATAATGACAGTAAATGAGGCAGATGTTTTTCCTTTTAAGTCTAACTATCTGAATGTAAAAGGTTCATCCATACACTACATCGATGAGAAGAAGAGCAGCTCGGCAGGCGATGTAGTTTTTTTGTTCCTCCACGGTAACCCAACATCGAGTTTCCTTTGGCGGAATATTATTCCATCCCTGACGTCTACCGGGAGATGTATTGCGCCGGATTTGATAGGGTTTGGTAAATCAGGCAAGCCCGACATTGCGTATACATTTCAGGACCATTATCAATACATAGAAGAGTTTGTTGAGAAACTGAAATTGAAAAATATAGTATTGGTTGTGCATGATTGGGGTGGGGCTATAGGGTTTCACTATGCAAGTCAAAACCCTGAAAATATAAAAGGAATTGTTTTCATGGAGACCTTTTGTAAGCCGATTGAATGGAATGGATTGGATCCTCTTGCGCGTTGGTTGTTCAGAAAATTCAGGGATCCTGTAAAGGGACAAAAGTGGAATGGGAGGTATAATATCTTCCTGCGTTTAATCCTTCCTTTTTCGATCAACCGTAAATTATCCAAATTTGAGAAGAAAACGTATAATGAACCATTTAAAAGCTTAGATAGCAGAAAACCTGTAATCAAATTCCCACAGGAGCTACCGTTTAAAGGTGACAATTCCCGGAATGAGAGAATTGCCACAATGTATTACCAATGGCTTCAACAAACAGAATTACCAAAGCTTCTTCTTTACGCGAAACCGGGTGTTCAAATAAAAAATAAAGAGATTGAATTATATAAATCAAAATTTCCAAACTTAACAACAAGATACATTGGTGCCGGAAAGCATTTCATTCAGGAAGATCAACCTGAAAATATTGGAAAAGAAATTCAGAAATGGTTCAGTAGGTACCTAACATCTTGAGTATAGGCCGGGTGTTTTTTTAGAGTTTGTATTTTTTGGGATTAAATCATGCTCTAAGAAAAATAGTTCTTAATGATAGATGTCGGTGTATCAGTATGTTTTATGCCAATTTGTAAATTGAACACGAAACAGCCAGAAAAACATCACTCCGATTACTAAAAGTACAGGTACTGCAAGAATAAACGTACCCCGTATAGCTTCCGGAAATATTTTACGGCTGAAGACTAGGTGTTCGGGTATTTTGAAGTGTAATAGCAATAACAATGATCCACTCAGCTAAAAACAGTTTTATGAAAATCTATATCATCAAAATAATTTAAACAAAATCACGTTTTGCAAAAATAATTTTGCAAAATGCATGACTGAAAAAACGACACTTCGAAAATTGACTTAAGTCAATCTAAATAATAGTGGTTTTTTTATATGTTCATGCCTTGCTTCATTCATTCCATTAACAAAATGCATTTCATGAATAGAAATATGACGTTACGATTAATCCTTCTGTTGATCTTTACCCTACCTGCTTTATCTTTATTTGGACAAACCAGGTACCAGGAAGAAAACGGCGTCTTTTTAACAAATGGAATTGGCGGGATTGGCTATCGGGTTGCCAGCCATTTTGATATATCAGCTTCATACGGTGAAGATCTTTACGATCGTGACCGAGGTAAAATAAGTCTGGCCGGATCTTTTACGAATTTCCTAAACCCACGAAAAACATGGGGATATACACTCGGTACCGAATTATCCTATCTAACTACCAATATCACGAATACAAACAGATTTACCCCTAATTTGAACAGCTCTGTGTTCAGAATAATAAAGCTTTCCGAATCATTTGACCTCGTGCCATCGCTGTCCGGTTTTATCTCTTTTCCTGAATTTGATCATCAGGCATTTGGAGCAGAATTTACAATACCTGTTTCTATTAAAGTTTTTGGTGACAAACGTTTCATAATTGGTCCCGGGGTAAAGTTAGGCCAGACAAATGTTAATAGCATTCAGATAGGCCAGGATAGTTTTCAAAGAACAGAAAAAGTTTTTCGATTTGGCCTGATGAGTCTCGGATTTAATTTTTAAGCTATTCGCATAGAATAAAGCCCGGGCAAACAGTATCTCAATTCCGGATAATTTAACATGTACAAATTTTTTTGTAGTACTATTTTAATTCTATTGGTCTTTACATGCACGTTGACAAAAGCTCAAGGATCTGATCAATCGCATGCTACATATTTAGAAGTATGGGGAAATACCGGTCTATTCTCATTAAACTACGACTACACATTTAAAAACCATTATGGATTCCGGTTTGGTCTTATGGGAGAGCCAAAAACAGGTTTAGAATCTACGATTAACTCTTTTGGTATTATATCCACCGCCAACGTTTTGGCGGGAGCCGGAATGCATAAGTTGGAACTGGGCATGGGAGGCTACCTTGAGGTTGATCAGGGATCCAACA
>JBGTFX010000406.1:0-6306 GCA_041747055.1 Balneolaceae bacterium | reverse complement strand
GGAACTTACTGCATTTGTAAAGGTGATGCGAAATGCTACCACAATTGTGGAGGTAGATACAGTGGGAGCCGTTGATCTATGCGGTACCGGCGGGGATAAATCCGGTACGTTTAACATTTCTACAGCAGCCATGTTTGTGGTTGCCGGTGCAGGAGTGCCTGTTCTAAAGCACGGTAATAAAAGTGTATCCAGTAAAAGCGGGAGTTATGATGTGCTGGAAACTTTGGGTGTGGTGCCAAATCTCCAAAAAAAGGAAGTAGAAAAACTGTTTAATGAAACAGGCATGGCGTTTATGTTTGCGCCTAATTTTCACCCGGCAATGAAGTATGTGATGCCTGCACGCCGAGCTCTTAAAGTCAGAACCTTTTTTAATATGCTTGGTCCGCTTTTGAATCCGGCCCGCGTTCGGCATCAGGTAGTGGGAGCGTTTAATAAGGAAGCAGCACACAATATGGTTCAGATTCTGGCCAATCTGGATACGGAAACGGCATTTACACTCAGTGCCCACGATGGACTTGATGAAGTGAGCACAACATCCCAAACAGAGATATTTGAACTGAAATCAAATATTTCCGGGGACTCTAACTCTTTTGACCCAAGAAGATTAGATTACACACTGGCAAAAAGTGAGGATTTACTCGGTGGTGATGCTGTCGTAAATGCCGGAATCATTCAGAACATATTTAAAGGAACATCAACGCAATCACAGCGGGATATTGTGGAGTTAAATGCTGCATTTGGTATTTATGTGACAGGCGCTGCTGAATCAATCGAGACAGCTAAAGAAATGGCTGAAGAAAGTATTGATTCAGGTTCAGCTGCCAATAAACTGAAATTATTTGCGAAAACATCTCAAAAACTGGCGAAATAAATGGCAAATATTTTAGAGGAAATTGTCGATAAGGTTAAAAGTGATGTTGCTAAACAAAAACGAAAAGTCTCGTTTTCGGATTTAAGCTCGTTTGAAAGTTTTGAAAAGCAACGAAAGTTATTTTCAGATTCTCTTCGGGTAGATAATTCCGTTTCCATTATTGCGGAAATTAAAAAGGGTTCTCCTTCGAAAGGGATCATTCGCCACGATTTTGATCCCCGAAAAATTGCAGACAGCTACATCAAACACGGAGCTTCTGCTATTTCTGTTTTAACGAATGAACCTTTTTTTAAAGGATCATTATCTTATCTGGAAGAAGTTAGTTCAATGAGTCCGATTCCCGTATTGCGAAAAGATTTTTTAATTGATCCGTACCAGGTAAAAGAAGCCGCAGCTTACGGGGCCGATGCAGTACTTCTTATAGCTACGATCTGCAGTAAGAACCAGCTTTCCGATCTTTTAGCGGCTACCAAAGAGTTTGGTATGCAGGCCTTGGTGGAGTGTTATCACGAAAAGGAAGTGGACTCACTGAATTGGGAAGAAATTGAGGTGGTAGGAGTAAATAATCGCGATCTTACAACGTTTACTGTGGATCTCCACAGAGGAATTGAACTGTTACAGAAAGCTCCCGAGGGAGTTGTGAGGGTTTCGGAAAGTGGAATCAGCTCAGCAGATGATCTGTATGAACTTCAAAAAAGCGGCATTCACTCAGCGTTGATTGGAGAGCACTTTATGCGGGAATCAGAGCCGGGCGAAGGAGTTTCAAAACTACTTAATGGTTTGTACGAAAAAAGTGGCACAATAAGTCCCCCTTAATAAAGGGGGATTGAGGGGGATGTTCATCTGCTGTAAATAGATGGACTTATTCTCTCTGAACTCATTACTCTCGGAAGCCATTGTAGAGTCCGGCATGACGAAAAAGTTAATAAATGAAATAATCAGTAATAAACACTATATGTTCGCAGAACCAGAGAATCGTACCAATGTTAAGATTTGCGGGATCACCAACCTTGAAGATGCCCGGTTTGTTTCAGGGGCACTTGCGGATTTCATCGGTTTTATTTTCTATCCCAAAAGTCCGCGATATGTAGAACCTGCCAAAGCGGGAGCTATTATTAACTGGATTGAAGGACCGGGGAAAGTGGGCGTATTCGTCAATCAACCACTTGATGATGTCAATTCCATCGTAAAACAGACGGGGATCGATTATGTGCAGCTTCATGGAAATGAGTCTGTTGAGTATTGTGAACTGGTGGAAAAACCCATTATAAAAGTTTTCCACGTTGAGGCTGATACAACGGCTGACGAGCTGCATCAAACCGTAACACCTTACTTGGATGTTGCCGAATACTTTTTGTTTGATACGAAAGTGGGTGAGAAGTGGGGCGGAACCGGTCAGACGTTCGACTGGAGCATTATTTCTGATATTTCTGAGATGAAACCATTCTTCCTTTCAGGAGGTTTAAATACAGAGAATGTCAGTGATGCCATTAAATCTGTTTCACCTTATGCCGTTGATCTTTCCAGTGGATTGGAAGAATCAGCCGGGTTAAAGGATTTTGAAAAGATCGAACACTTTTTTGATAAAATGCGAGACGTTTGGGATGCCCAGGAAATGGGTGAATTTTAGAGCCCCCCTTATCAAAGGGGGATTAAGAGGATGTTTATATGAAGGTAGAAAATTCGATAGACACCCCTCTAAATTTCGCTTACGCGGGATAAAAGAGTAGCCCCTTATTAGGGGAGACTTATTTTTAAAAGAATTAAATAGAAGGAATTATGAAATATAGTGCACCCACAAAGGAAGGTTATTTTGGGAAATATGGCGGAAAGTTTGTTCCGGAGATATTGATTCCGGCTCTTGAAGAGCTTGAAATTGCATACCAGGAGACCGTAGATGACCCGCTGTTTCAGCAGGAGTATCATCATTTATTGGAAGAGTATGTTGGCCGCCCTACCAAGCTAACGTTCGCTGACCGTATGACGGCTCATTACGGAAAAGCTAAAATATATCTGAAGCGGGAAGATTTATGTCATACAGGGGCTCATAAAATCAATAATGCCATCGGCCAGATTTTACTGGCTAAAAAGATGGGCAAAAATCGAATTATTGCTGAGACAGGAGCGGGTCAGCATGGTGTAGCTACCGCAACGGTTTGTGCAAAATTTGGCCTCGATTGCGTGATTTACATGGGCGCGGAAGATATGGAGCGTCAGAAGTTAAATGTGGAACGTATGCGGCTTTTAGGGGCTGATGTTCGTTCGGTATCGAGTGGATCAAAGACTTTGAAAGATGCAACTAATGAAGCCATTCGTGATTGGGTAACCAATGTTGAGAATACATTTTACATTATCGGTTCAGTGGTAGGACCACATCCGTACCCAATGATGACGCGAAATTTTCATCAGGTAATTGGAAATGAGGCCAAAGCTCAACTTCAGGAAAAAGAAGGAAGACTACCTGACTATCTTGTTGCCTGCGTTGGAGGTGGATCGAATGCCTTAGGATTATTCTATCCATTCATTGATGATGAATCCGTAAAAATAATTGGTGTGGAAGCAGCCGGTTTAGGTTCGGATACTGATCAAACCGCAGCGACATTAACAATCGGAACACCGGGAATTTTGCACGGATCATTAAGTTATTTGCTGCATAACAGTGAAGGACAAATTCAGCTTGCCCACTCAATAAGTGCGGGACTTGATTATCCCGGAATTGGTCCCGAACATTCTCATCTTCATGATATTAAGCGTGTGAATTATTATGGCGTAACGGATACAGACGCAATGGCAGCTGTGAAACGTACATCTGAATTAGAGGGAATTATTCCTGCAATTGAAACGGCTCACGCACTGGCTTATTTAGAAACGTTAATGCCTTTGACGAAACGAGATGAAATTGTAGTTTTAAACTGCTCGGGACGAGGAGATAAGGATATGAAAACCATAGCAGATTATTTTTCATGATTGCAGAAAAAAGCAGGTTAAACAGAGTATTTGAAGCGAAAAAGAGTGAAGAGAAAATAATGTCGCTCTTCATTACATCCGGTTACCCGGATCTGGAATCGACGGTAGAGTTGGTTTTGGGAATGGAAAAGAACGGGGCTGACATTATTGAACTTGGAATGCCATTTAGTGATCCCCTGGCTGATGGGCCCACCATTCAATATGCCAATAATATTGCTATAGAAAACGGTATCACCATGGCAAAGATTTTTGATATGGTGAAGGAGATTCGGAAATCATCCGAAATTCCGATTGTGCTGATGGGCTACATCAACCCGATTTATCGCTATGGCGTGGAAAAATTTTGTGCGGATGCTGAAAAAGCCGGTGTGGATGGATTAATCATCCCGGATGCACCTCTGGAGGAATCTTCCATGATTCGTGAATCGGTTGAAAAATCTCATTTATCCCTGATATATCTGGTTGCTCCAAACAGCACAAGCGAGAGAATGAAATTAATTGACGAAAGAAGTGAGGGATTTGTATACTGCGTATCCGTAACGGGCGTAACAGGTGCCAGGGATGGTGATGAAATAGCAGACTCAGTTTTACGTTTCATAGACAGAGTAAATGCAAATGTTACACGGAATCCCCGAATGGTTGGCTTTGGCATAAAAAACCACAAAGATGCTCAGCGAATTTCAGCAGATATGAATGGTTTCATCGTTGGAAGTGCTTTGATTGAAACAATTAAAGAGCATTACCCTAAAGAGGGATGGAAACAGATGCTATACTCATTTGTAAAAGAGCTGAAATTTGGTATCATTTCAGATTAAACCCGCTAAAAGTAACAGACTATGAAAACAGTACATCTGCTAAGTGCACTTATAATACTATTTGTTGTTTCAGCTTGTAATGGAGATTACCGACCTAAATCGTTTGGTGGTGTTGATGAAGTTTTTGTTGTGATGGATTCTACCCAATGGAATAGTGAGACAGCTTTGGCAATTGAGGAGACGTTTGGCAAACCGATGCGCACGCTTCCTGCACCCGAAAGCTCCTATAATTTAATATTCCGTGATTTTAGAAATAACGAAGAACTGAACCGTATACGAGAATTTAAAAATGTAATTTTTGCAGCTCCTATTGATGAAGAAAGCAATGTTGGTACGTTTATTCGAGCATTATTAAGTGAGGAAGTTGAAGCTCGTGTACGAAATGGAAACAGTTTCGCTTTTCCGAGAACAGACCAGTGGGTTCGAGATCAATGGGCACTCATTTTAACATCAACGGATGACGATGCACTAGCAGAAAAAATCAGAAATTCTGAGGAATCCTTAGTGAGTAATCTCCGTGAATTAGAGTTTGAGCGCAGATTGGAGGATATTTATCGAAGAGGAGAACAGGTTTCAGTATCTGATTCACTGTGGGAAAACCATGGCTGGAGTGTTCGGATGCAGCACGATTACATTCAAACCGTTGACACCACAAACGTTGTAGTTTTTAGAAGATATTTACCCGAAAATAATCGATGGATATGGGCATGGTGGCAGGATGATGTTGAAAACATCGATTTTGTGAACCGTGATTGGATAAATGCAACACGCGATTCATTGATGAAAATTTATATTCGCGGAGAGCGTGAAGAATCTTATATAACTACTGAATACAGCCCAAGACGAGAGATCATTACATCTGAAATGAATATAGACAGCAGGCTTGAAGGATTTGAAACATTAGGAACGTGGCGTATGACCAATGACTTTATGGGCGGCCCTTTCGTGAATTTCACTTATTACGATCCTGAATCGCAACGATTATTTATGATTGAATATGGTCAATTTGCGCCCAATGTATCCAAACGAAGATTTGTTAGACAATTTCAGTCTATGGGTAGAACGTTTCAATCTGACTCTACCTGGAGCAAAACAGATCGTGAACAGATAACAGAGTTTGTGCGTGAGTGAAAAAGAGGATTTTAATACTCTTGCTTCCAATCTTGACGAGCGCAAGTCTTTAAACCGGATGCGCTCTCTTATACCTTCTCAAAAATCATCAGGTTCATCCCGGATCATGCGTGAAGGGAAATCATTTATCAATTTTAGCAGTAATGATTATTTAGGACTTTCATCTCACCCGAAACTGATTCAGCGTTCTATTGAATTCACTCAAAAATATGGTACGGGTTCATCTTCATCACGATTGATAACCGGGTCAATGGATTATCATCATCAAGCAGAAGAGAAAATAGCGGCACTTTATGGCCGTAACCGTGCACTTTTATACAACTCCGGTTTCCAGGCGAATGCTACAATTTTGCCCGCAATTACAAAAAAAGGAGATTGGATTATTGCTGATAAGCAGTGCCATAACAGCATGATTCACGGATGTTTATCAAGTCCTGCATCGTTTTATCGATATCAACATAACGATCTGAATCATCTCGAAACGTTTTTAAAACGTTTTGAAAAAGGTTCATCCGGACAATG
>JBGTFX010000405.1:0-3047 GCA_041747055.1 Balneolaceae bacterium | reverse complement strand
CATTAATTATTCATTTTATAGTTACTGGTAATCGATATTTGAACAAAAGTTCAAATATATACTTATATAATAGAAATGTAATAATTTTCTATAATTTTATAAAAGCATATTTCAAAGAAAAAATAATTTAATTTAAAAATAAATGATTTGGGGCGTCGTAGGTTTAGTTTTATTGATCATTGTCATAGGTTTAGTAGTATGGCTATTAGTTAGATCTGGTAGTACTAACCAAAATGGAAGATTAAATCAACCCTGTGGTCCAAATAATGCTTGTAATGTTGGATTAGTATGCACACCTGTCAGTGGAACAGGTGCTATTGGAACTCTTTCAGTCTGTAAACTTGCATCAGGAGCTGTTTGTACCGCTAGTACTGAATGTACAAATGGACTCAATTGTGTAAACAATGTATGTAGTGCAACTCTAGGTAGACTTGGTCAAGCATGCCCTTGCGCACCTGGTTTTGTTTGCATAAATAACGTTTGTAGAGCAGCTGCGGGTCAAACTTGTTTGACAGATGTTGATTGTGCAAACGGTAGTTGTGTAAATAACGTATGCACAGGTCTTCCGATGCCAATCCCGATTGCTCCCACAGGTATGACAGGAGATTGCTGGAATACTACTTATAACAATACTTATAATTGCAACACTTCAAAGTATGATAGTCATTCTGGTAAATCTTGGGATTCTTCAAAATATGATACTCATTCTGATAAATCCTCGAAGTGGCATCCATCATATTCAGGTTCAAAATATTCCAAGAGTTCATCGGATTCAAGCAGTGGTGAATTTTATAGCTGCTCTGATACGAATTGTTCAAAGACGGCGTATTCAGTATCACCAAAGAGTAAATCTTCATATTCAAGTTCAGATAGCTCGAAAGATTGTAAAAAGTCATCTACCAATTCTGACACCAGTTGCAATACAACTAATTCCCATTCAAACACTCACTCAAACAGTCACACAACTGATCATTCAAAGACTCACTCAAAGAATCACTCCACTGATCATTCAAATACCCATTCAAATACCCATTCAAACAGTCACCGTTATTTAAAACGTGGAGTTTACGTTTCGAATCAAGCCAATCAAGATAAAACTTTATTCACTGGAATCGACCAAGCAATAATTGATATCGCTCAACAGGGAAATAGTACTACGAACTTTCATCTCTTATTAGATAATGGGAATATGGTAAATGTTAACGGAATTACGAATACGATGATGCATACCAATAAAAAGATGTACCGGATTATTCGATTTGGAACTGAAATTGTCGGATTAGATAAAAAAGGTAATCTCTATTCTCGTAATGCTGCAAATTCAACAAATAGTTATTGGGCTTGGGAACACCTAACTAATTTTCCAAGAAATGTAATGTTTATGAATTCAACAAATACTTATCAAAATATGGAAGTATTAACTTATGAAAATAAGGCTTACAATTATACAGCAACTTCAAATTGGAAGAATGGTGTACCAACCAGTGTGAGACACCAAAAAGACTTTAGATATTATGGTGAAGATCCGAATCGCTACATTGATATTAATGAATATAAACAAAGAGGTGTAACGAATGACGGCATGAAATATACTCATATTCGTGCTGCTGCTTTCTACAATAAACTTCTTGGACAACAAACACCAAGTCAACTTGTACAGGTAATGGCTGAAGATAGCTTTAGTCATGTTCGAGTAATTGGTAATGCAGCTTATTTCTTATATCTTCAAGATTGTTAATTTCAAATATTTGAACTTTTGTTCAAATATTATTTTAAGGTATTTCTTTCTCTATTTTTCTTCTTTCTCTTTTAAAAATTTGAATTGATTTGAAAAAAATGAATTTTAAAAATGAATTTTAAAATTTTTAAACATTCATCAGAAAAGCATAAAAATTAGAAAAAGATAATCAAAAAAAAATGTCTTCAAGTATTAAAACCGTATTAGAAAATAATGTGCGTTCAATGGTTAATAGTGTAATGGCAGCTTATTGTGAACAATTAAGCAGTTGGTTACATGACAATAAGGATGTTGAAGTATCTTCTGAAGAACTTTGCGCAGCGTTTGAACTTACTTTTAAGTCGCCTCAAACTCCAGCTGGTGCTCAAGTAAGTACGATTACTCCTACGATGCCCAGTCTTCCAAATTATTATTCTGGAACTGCTGTTGCAACGCCCAAAAAGCGTGGGGGTCGTACCAAGAAAGTTGTCAATGAAGATCTTCCTAAATGCGCATATATTCTAACACGAGGACGTGAACCAGGAAAACAATGTGGTAACCAAGTAGTAGGGGATAACGTAACTCTTGGTGGTGATCGTTATTGCAAGATTTGTCTAAAGAAAGCTTCAGTCAAGGCAACTTTAGACGGTTCTTCTTCAAAGTCTACAGTTCAACCTGCAGTACTTCCTGGAAGTACGGTAGAAATTCCTTCGAATGTAGAAAACCAGAAGAATGAACTACAAGTTGTTGCAATTCCTGGTCAAGAAGGTAAGTATCGTGAAACGAATCATGGTTTTATTGTTGAAGTAGGAGAAGATGGAGGAATTACAGCAGTAGCAATTGATGATGATAATCATCATCGTGAATTACGTCCACATGAACGTCAAATTGCTTTAAGTCTAGGTATTAATGTTGTAGCTGAACCTACAGTTTTACCTATGCCTCAATCATCTTCAGTTCCTGCGGTTCCATCTATTCCTCAGATTCCACAACTACACACGCTTCCCCTAACGAAGTCGTAAATTAAAAGTCTAAGCTAAACATCTAAATTAAAACCCTAAGTGTTAAATTCATAAAATTTTTTAATCGATATTTGAATTAATTCAAATATTGTATAAACTATTATCTTTCATATTTTCGGAGATATTTAAATAATTCTTAAAAGTTTTTCGAAAGTTTATAAAATATTTCTTGAAAAAAAATATACTTAAATAAAATTATGGTTGAGAAGCAACATAGTTGGACAGGACTTTTGTTAATTATATTTGCAATATTAATTCTACTTGGAGGTGTACTATTAACTTTTGCATATACAAGAGTTTTAGGAAGT
>JBGTFX010000404.1:0-4817 GCA_041747055.1 Balneolaceae bacterium | reverse complement strand
GCTTTATCCAACGCTGTAAAAATCTGTTCGAGCTGTGTCATTGTCAGCAGAGATGGTGTTCCACCACCGATGTAGATAGTCTCAATAGTTTCTTCTGATATAGGGTGAGAACCGAACGATTTTATCTCCTCTACAAGACTATTAACAAATGGAGTACGCAGTTCCTGTTTGGTGAGAAAGTAAAAATCGCAGTAACTGCAGGCTTGTTTACAGAATGGGATATGTATGTAAATTCCTGCCATAATTCGAATTTATTTATTTAAGACATGGTATTTCTACTGCCATCATCCTGCCTATTCCACAAACAGATTCGAAATCACTATTTGCACAATTTATCACTGTCAGAAATACCATGTCTGGGTGAGGGAAAAGTTAGACATGGTATTTCTACTGCCTTAACCGCTCCTATTCCAAAAACAAAAATCGAGATCATTTTTTGCACAACTTGCCATTTTCAGAAATACCATGTCTCCATACCAGGGAAACTACTTAGCTGAATAAAACGGATTTGTGTCGTATTTATCTACCTGACGATAAGCACGCTGATATTTAACATAATTTTCGGCGTATTTGGGGATGGAATCAATCTCTTCCTGAGTGAGTTTCCGTGTTTTCTTTGCCGGCGATCCCATATACATATAGCCGGATTCCAACTTCTTTCCGGGTGGCACCAGGGTACCCGCCGCAATAATCACATCCGATGGAACAACTACTTCATCAAGAATGGTTGCATGAATTCCAACAAGAACGCGATCATGAATGGTACATCCATGGATCATCGCATTGTGTCCGATAGTAACATCATTTCCAATGCTTGTAGGGCCGGTTTCGTTCATCACATGTATAGAACTGTTATCCTGTACATTGCTCCGATCTCCAATTTTGATCCAGTTAACATCACCACGAACAGTAACATTAAACCAAACAGAACTTTGGGAACCAAGGGTAACATCACCAATTATATCTGCACTTGGCGCAACGAAAACAGTATCATCGAATTTGGGTGACTTTTTAAGAAATTCGTAAATCATAAATTAGCTTCGGTACATGTAGAGTTCTACAAGAGCTTTAAGCTGCTCATATGTTTGTGGGTTCTGCCGGATTTTCTGCCCATTCATAAAAAAAGTAGGGGTTGCGTTTACCGTCCGACGAATTCCTTCCTGACGGTTATTTTCTACTCTTTGAGCCACATCGTCAGATTCAATATCTTCCCTGAATTGCTCCATGTCTAAACCAATTTCTTCGGCAAATCTCATGAAATATTGTTCAGCATTTCCCTGGGACCACTGCTGCTGAGATTCAAAAATAAACCTGTGCATATCATCGAACTTTCCCTGATTTCGTGCTGCTTCTACAGCATGAGCTGCTATGCGACTGAACTGAAATCCACTAAGCGGGAAATGTCGGTAGTTGATTACAACTTTATCACCAAACTCCTGAACCAAAGGTTTTAATAACTCATATCCATGCCGGCATGCAGGACACTGGTAATCACTATATTTTATTATTTCAACAGTTTGGGCGGTTCGTTCGCTTTGTATTTCATTTGAGTTACCACTTAACCCATAATAAAGCAGGCCGCCTCCAACTAAAAAGAATAGGGCCAAGAGAGCAATTTGAACGTTTTTATTTTTCATAATTTTTTGATCTTCTTTCTGTAGGTTTATAAGTATTGCGTGCTGAACGCTGTTAATCAAGTATTATTTAAAGCCAGATAAAAATACGCCAAGTATGTTTCATATAAAAGAATAGCCGTGGACGTAAAGAACAGGTTATGAGTTTTGAAGTTTACTTTTATATGCCATTGCATAGATTTTCATCTGTTTAATCATAGAGGCAAGTCCGTTGGAGCGTGTTGGTGAAAGGTGCTCCTGCATTCCGATTTCTTTAATAAACGTGGGGTTTGTCGTTAAAATAGTATCAGGATCTTCCCCTGAATAGAAATTCACCATCATAGCAACCAATCCTTTAGTAATCGCCGCATCACTATCTGCGTTATAGATCACTTTATCTCCTTCAAGTTCGGTAGTAAGCCAAACCTGAGACTGACAACCTCTCACTAGATTTTCTTCCACTTTATGCTCTTCATCGAGAGGATCAAGCTTCTGTCCCATTTTTATAATATGCTTGTATCTCTCCTGCCAATCAGAAAGTTTCTGAAATTCACGGATAATTCGGTCCTGCTTTTCATCGATAGTCATACTAACAATTTACTTTATTTAAGAGGGACTTTTCGTTCAAAAACTTAACAATTGAACTCAGGTTTTTGAATCAGTATTCAAGATAAGGAAAAAAAGAAGGCTGAACAGTTATTCGGTGAACAAATAACTCTTCAGCCCTGTAAAATTCTATATTGTGATTTTTAAGATTTTTTTTCTGATGACAATTCAGTTGAAGTAGCTCCTTTTATAGCATTAACTTTAGATTCAGTGGCATCCCAATCCGGTTTCGCATAATCGATTACCTCTATATATTCGCCGGTTTTTCCTTTAATACGAAACTGCTCTGTGTTTGGTTTTCCTTCCAGCACAACATTAAAATGATTAACTACTTTTTCGATGTCTTCATAATGAATAAAATCAGATAGGTTTAATCCCGAAATTTCAGACACATTGATCCCGGTAATTTTTGAAAACGTATCTGATACGTAATCAAAATAAAATTCATCATTAGAATCCTGAACTACTTTATATGAGAAGTCTGTTGTTTTGTCGAACACCCGGGAAAAATCCTTATTTCGTTGGTTCAACATTTTCATGATCCGTTTTTTCAAAGACTTATTTTGAAAAGTAATACGAGCAATTTTTTGGCCATTTGAAGACAAAAGTCTTGCTTTGGCTTCTACTTCTATATGGTTACTTTTTTTATTAATAAGTGTTATATCATACATAATTCCATCAAAGTCGCTGGGTTTGAACGAATCAAACCTGTGGCAAAAAGCTTCCACCTCTTCATCCTTCAGAATATCCCAGAATTTCATTTTTTTTAGCTCTCCATCATCAAATCCAATTAAATCTCTGAAAGCCTTATTTGTCGTCACAATATTTCCCTGCTCATCAACATCAATGAGTGTTTTCTTTGATTCTTCTATAAGGTTGTCAAATTCTAATTCTGCATCAACTACTTTTCGTTCTGATCTTTTACGCTCGGTAATATCATGCTGATAAGATACCCAATGAGTAATTTCTCCTTCCTTATTTGCCAACGGATGAATATCCCATTGATTGATAAATTCTGTTCCATCTTTTCGGTAATTAACTGTATGACCGAAAAACGCCTGCCCTTCCTGTAATCGGTTCTTCAATTTATCTAAAACGGCACGATCCGTTTTTTCTCCCTGAAGCATTCTTGGTGTATTTCCTATCGCTTCTTCCCGGGTATAGCCTGTCATTTTAGTGAACCCATCATTAACGTAAACAATTTCGGGGCCGGGCTTTTCAAGATCGAGAGTAGTAATGAGAATGGAATCATAATCGCTTCGTATAGAGTCTTCCAGGAAAGATAAATACTTTTTATACTGATCTCTCTCGTCTTTTAACTGATTTACTAATTCCGTAAGCTCGTTTTTCGCTTTATTATCGCTTACATGATTCGAAATCAGGTTTAAAATTTTCTTGTACATGGTTGGGTATTTGTGTTGAAATTCCTTTACAGGCTTATATAATTCGACAAATTTCCTGTGGAAAATGTAAAAAGAAGTTTGAAAAATATAATCGCTACCTGCAAAAACAAATAAACGGAGTTATAAAATTCCCGTGAGCATTTTTTTATTTAAAGAAATAACAAGTCAATTCATAGGTATTAAGTGCAATATAATTAACAACCTAATTACCTTTAAATCAATAAATCATTAGGATACTTCTAAAATAAAAAACAAAAAATTTACCCTTTAAGAAGGATTTTTGAGATTGTTTGCAGCTGCATATTTGATGTTCCCTCGTAAATCTTTCCAATCTTTGAATCGCGATAAAATTTTTCAACCGGATATTCCTTCACATATCCGTATCCACCAAACAGGTCAATGGCCATGGAACTTAAATTTTCAGCCACTTCAGAGCTATAATATTTTGCCATCGCAGCCTCTTTTAAAAATGGTTGGTCTGCTTCTTTTAATCTTGCAGCGTTATACACCAATAATCGGGCAGACTCTAATTCAATTGCCATTTTTGCAAGCTGAAACTGAACTCCCTGAAAATCAGAAATAGCCTTTCCAAATTGTTTTCGTTCCTGCGTGTAAGCAAGGGCTGCATCCAACGAACCCTGGGCAATTCCGATCATTTGTGCGCCAATTCCAATTCTTCCTTCGTTCAGCGTTTCAATTGCCACTTTATATCCTTTCCCAACTTCTCCTAAAATATTCTCTTTAGGTACACGAACGTCTTCGAATAATAACTCGCAAGTTGAACTGGCTCTGATTCCAAGTTTATTCTCTTTTTTGGAAATAGAAAATCCATCCATTCCACGCTCAACAATAAATCCTGTAATTCCTTTATATCCTGCTTCAGGATTGATGTTTGCAAAAACGAGGAAAATATCGGCTTCATTGGCATTGGTGATCCAAAGTTTAGTACCATTTAACACGTAAGCATCACCATCCTCTTTGGCTGAACACTTAAGCGCAAAAGCATCGCTTCCTGATCCCGCTTCTGATAAGCAGTAAGCCCCTACTTTTTCTGTCGCAAGCTGAGGTAAAAATCGCTCTTTTACCTCTTCTGATCCCCATCGTATAAATGCATTATTTACCAATGTATTCTGCACATCCATAAAAACACCAACGGATGCATCCACACGAGAGATCTGCTCAATTGCTACAATGC
>JBGTFX010000403.1:0-12805 GCA_041747055.1 Balneolaceae bacterium | reverse complement strand
GGAGATATGCAGCACAGTTGGAACTGCAATCAGGAATTTATGAATACAAAATACTAAGGGTATTTAATGGAAAGGAAGAGTGGATTGACCTTTCTGATGATGCAATGACCGTCAGTGATGGATTTGGTGGTGAAAATGGACTTATCTATATAGATTAATTTGAGGATCAATTATGAATAGTAAAACGAACAAAATAGGCAGAATAAAAACTTTACTCGCTGTAGTAACGCTTATTCTTTTGATGCCTTTTTCAGCATATGCACAGCAGGGAAATAGTGCCATGTTGGATCGTGGTTTAGCTTCAGGACTGGATCAGGCACAGCTTGAACGGGTTTTAGAACGGGCAAACGAGCGGGGCGTTGATCAGGGTGATCTTGCAAGATTACTTGAGCCGGCATTTGGTTTGGCAGAACGTAATTTACCATCTGACTATATAATGCAAAAACTGATGGAAGGTTTTGCTAAAGGAGTGCCTGCCGGCAGAATGATGCCTTTAATGAATAGCATTCAGGAAAATACACCTCTTGCAGTTTCTATTGCAGACAACTGGACCGGGAAACCCGAAGTGGCTTCCTTTATGGAAAGAAATGGAGAACGGGGCCCTCAGTTTAGAAATGAACTTGTAAGTGCAAATTTGAAATCATTGACTCAGCAAGTAGGCCCCGAACTTTTGGAAAGTGTTTTAGATGGAATAGGACAGCAATCAATTCTTGAAAAAACCACTCCAAGATCTATAATAGCTGCAGTAGGAATAATACCGGATTTACCAGCTTCTGCTCGTCATGGTGATGCTACAAGATCATTAATTTCAAGAGCAGTTGAAGGTGGATTTTCCGCCTCGGATTTACAAAAACTTCCCGGTGCAATGAATGCAGCGGAAAGAAGAAGTCAGCTTCCGGCAGCATCCGTTGTAGAAGGAGTTGCACAGCAGCTTGGGAGTGGCATTCCGGCATCACAAGTGTTACAAAACCTGTTTAATGGAAATGTAAATCCGGGCCCTCCGGCAAATATACCGGGAAGAGGTAATAATAGTCCGGGACGGCCTCCAAATGGTGGTAATAATTAAAAATAAAAGACCTTGAAGGTTTTAAAACCTCCAAGGTCTTTTTAGTTGATAACACAACCTGTCAGCACGAACCGGATCTGACAGCGTTGGGTTTATGACTGGTTATTGAGGCTGTTAATAACTTTTCTAGCTCATCTCAGAGACGTGACAGAAACCCGGTAAGACACCGAGAATGCTGTCTTTATTATAAAACCACCCAATCAAAAATAAAATGTAACCTACTCCATTTGCGGTCGTCTTATCCCCGTAACCAAATAATAATATAGAAGAAATCGATTATGAATACTCTAAGACAAATTAAAACATCGTTATTTTTAGCAGTTATAGTTGGCCTATTTGCTTGGGGATGTAATACCAGCTCTGATGCCGGTACAGGAACCATGCAGGTAAAAATGCACGATGCGCCTGTAAATTTTGATGAAGTAAATATCTCGGTAGAACGAGTTGAAGTAAACCGTACCCAAGGAGATGCCGGATGGATCACCATTAGTGAACCCAATCAAGTGTATAACATTCTTGAACTAATAAATGGTGATTTTGCAATACTTGCTGATGCTGAGCTCGAAACCGGAACCTATCAGCAAATCCGATTGATTCTTGCAGACAATAACACAGTAGTTATTGATGGAGAAACGTTTAACATGACTGTGCCAAGTGGGGCTCAAACAGGACTAAAACTAAACATTAATGCTGAGATTGAAGCAGGTATCGTATATACACTTCTGTTAGATTTTGATGCAGATCGTTCTGTTGTAAAATTAGGATCACAGGATCAATACAATCTTCGTCCTGTTATCCGTGCAACACCTGAAGCCCTTACCGGAAACATTGGCGGTAATGTGAATGTTGACGCAACAGTACGTGCTATCCTAAACGCAGGAACTGCTGATGCAGATACAGTGTCTACTACAATTACAGATGACCTTACCGGAGATTTCTTACTCGTGGGATTGCTAGAAAACAGCTACACAGTAACTGTTGAAACCGGAGAAGAAGGATTTGAAGGTACAGAATTCGAAGGTGTTGATGTAACTCTGGGTGAAACTACAGATCTTGGCGATATAGAACTCAACGAAATTGAATCAGAAGAGTAAGTTCTAAAAAAAAACAAAATTCCAAATACGAAAGCTCGTTCCTGAATAATGGACGAGCTTTTTTTATTTCTAATGAATCGGGTAGAACTAAAGAACAATAATAATGTAACGGATCGCTTTAACAGTCGTCATACAATTGAATAATAATTTAACAAACAAAAGACATTATGGATTTTCTAAACAAATTTAAATTATCGCTTTTTCTAGCACTTGGAGTAGGATTATTTGCCTACGGATGTGACCTCAATTCTAATACAGATAATGCGGGTACAGGAACCATGCAGGTAAAAATGCACGATGCTCCTGTTGATTTTGATGAAGTAAATATTTCTGTTGAACGTGTAGAAGTAAACCGATCAGGCAGTGGAGAAGGCTGGGTAACCATTAGTGAACCCAATGAAGTGTATAACATTCTTGAACTGGTAAATGGAGAATTTGCTGTTCTGGCGGATACTGAGCTTGAAACAGGAACCTATCAGCAAATTCGCTTGATCCTCTCTGATAATAACAGCGTAGTTATTGATGGTGAAACATTCAAAATGACTGTACCAAGTGGAGCACAAACAGGGCTCAAACTCAATATAAATGCTGAAATTGAAGCCGGTGTTACTTATGTACTTTTATTAGACTTCGATGCTCAGCGTTCTGTAGTAAAAAGAGGAGCTACTAGTGAGTATAACCTTCGTCCGGTAGTTCGCGCTACTTCCGAAGCCATCTCAGGAAATATTGCCGGTACCGTTTCTCCGGTAGAAGCAAGAGCTGCTGTATTTGCAATTGCAGGAAGCGATACTCTTTCAACCACCTATGCTGATACTGAAACCGGTGAATTCATGCTGGTTGGATTAGAAGAAGGTTCATATACCGTTTCTGTTGAAGCACGCGAAGATGGTTATGATTCCGCATCTGAAGAAGATGTAGAAGTAACC
The DNA here is from genome assembly GCA_041747055.1 of Balneolaceae bacterium. GTDB lineage: Bacteria > Bacteroidota > Rhodothermia > Balneolales > Balneolaceae > SW132. The sequence continues at coordinate 9,719 of JBGTFX010000403.1, read as the reverse complement.
GTAGGTGAAACAAACAATATCGGAGAAATTGAACTCTCTGAAACAGAATGATATAATTCTTAACAGAGAATAGTTTCAAAAGAAAAGCCCGGTTCCTGAATAGGATCGGGCTTTTTTGTTTTTTAAAAAGATTCGTCAGACCGCTTGGGGTATAATTCTTTAATGAGTTTTTATCTACAGCGGTCAGACGGATGTAACATATTTAAACAGTCGCAGCTTCCTTCTTAAAATACTCTTGTGTTGTAGTTTTGTATAGTGGTTTACCAATTAAAGTGGCAGAAGTGCAGTCGGTAATTTCCACGGCAACATAATCTCCTTTTTGATAGTGTTCCTTATCAAAAACGACCATATAATTTGTATCTGACCGGCCGCTTAGTTGTTGGTCTGATTTCTTACTGTTTCCTTCTGCCAATACCAGATGGACATCCCCAATTTGCTTGCGATTATTTTTTTCCTGAATGTTCATTTGCTGTGTAATGATCTCGGTAAGACGCTTCTTCTTCAGTTTTTCAGGCACATCATCTTCATATTTGCGATGGGCAAGAGTACGCTCCCGCTCGGAATAAGCAAACATATAGGCAAGATCAAATTCAACATTTCCCATCAAACTCATGGTTCCCTGATGCTCTTCCTCCGTTTCACCACAAAAACCGGTAATAATATCGGTTGATAGTGTAACCCCGGGAATAATTGTTCGAATTCGATCAACAAGATCTAAATACTGCTCTCTGGTGTAAGGCCTTCTCATTCTTTCGAGCATGGAACTACTACCTGCCTGTGCCGGCATATGGATGTAGTTACATAAATTCGCTCGCTCTGCAATTAAATGAAGCAGCGGTTCAGGAAAGTCTTTGGGGTGGGGTGATGAAAATCGAATCCTCATTTCCGGGTCAACCATACTGGCTTCATCCATTAACATGGTAAAATCGATATCTTCGTATTTGTACGAGTTTACATTCTGTCCTAAAAGAGTGACTTCTTTATACCCTTCATCACTTAGTTGCTGAATTTCTTTTAAAATACTTGTCATAGGACGGCTTCGTTCACGTCCGCGGGTAAAAGGGACGACACAGAAAGAACACATATTGTCGCAGCCCCGCATAATGGATACAAATGCTGTAAGGCCATTCCCGCTTGTTCGAACCGGGGTAATGTCAGCATAAGTCTCTTCGAGGGACAGCAGAACATTAACTGCTTTTCGCCCATCATCTACTTCTGCAAGTAGGTTTGGTATGTCGCGGTAGGCATCGGGTCCAACAACAATATCAACAAGTTTCTGCTGCTCTATGATTTGATCCTTAATTCGTTCAGCCATGCAGCCCATCACGCCAACAGTGAGATGTTTTTTCTCTCGTTTAAGAGCACCAAATTCCTTTAATCGATTCCAAACCCGCGTCTCTGCATTCTCCCGAATTGAGCAGGTATTAACAAAAATTACATCAGCCTCTTCCGCCGTTTTAACCGGATTCATGCCGTCTTCCATCAAAATGGAATTGACAACTTCCGTATCGGCAAAATTCATTTGGCAACCGTAGGTTTCGATATAAAATTTTTTGCTACTCATGGTTGATTAGTTCAACTAAAATTACACTAAAATATAAAAAGCGACAGTTACGGATTAAAGCCTTTTGAAAATTACTTTATTTCCAATAATTCTATTTTAAATACGAGTATTGCACCCAATGGGATTCCCTGTGGAGGATTTTGCCCATACCCTATTTCGGAAGGTATAAAAATTTCATAGATCGCACCTTCACCCATCAACTGTAACGCTTCCGAAAAGCCGGGAATTACCTGATTAACAGGAAGTGAAGCAGGTTCCCCTTCAGGTGTTTCATCAAAAACAAACCCGTTGGTAAATGTACCCGTATAGTTGATTGAAACTACATTATCCGATTCAGGGGTGGTATTATTTCCTTCTTCAATTACTCTATACTGTAAACCACTTTCAGTTACGATAATGTCGTCGTTATTCTCTTTATTCTCAGTAAGAAATGTTTCGGGATCACGAAGATAGGAATCCAGTTCTATTTCAAAAATTAATACTGACCCGGGGCGAAGTACGCTACCAGGAGGTGGAGAATTTCCATAGGCTAATTCCGGCGGAAGAAACAGTTCATATGTACTTCCCTCATCCATTAACTGAAGTCCTTCTGCAAGTCCTTGAAGAGAAATTCTATTAATAGGTATGAAAACAATTCCATTACTATCATCAAAAATGTTTCCTGAAATGGTACGGGCTGTAAATTCTGTAAATATTATATTTTCCACATCCGGACTTTCGCCATTTCCTTCTTCTATAATTCGGTATTGCAGGCCACTTTCGGTTACAAACACATCCTCTTTAAGGGCATTTTGTTCGAGAAATTCCGATTCATCGACCGCGTCGCCAAATGGACTTTCTGTATTTAAACACCCTGTTAGTAACAGGACTGTAAGCAGCAGGAAAAGAAGAAAACTAAACTTCATGATAAGGCTTCTGAATGGTTAAAGAATTTCGAGAAGTTCGACTATAAAAATAAGTGTTGCTCTCCGGCAAATTCCTGATCCCGGAGGTGGACTATTACCATAAGCTAAATTTCCCGGTAAATAAAACTCATACGTTGAACCGACTGTCATAAGCTGAATCCCTTCACTAAAACCGGAAATCACTTGATTCAGACGAAAAACTGCCGGGTCACCTCCAAAGGAGCTATCAAAAACATTCCCATCAATAGTACGGCCCTCGAAATGTACCCGAACTCTGCTGCCGGCTGTGGGACTTTCTCCATCTTCGTTGTCTGAAAGAACTTTATACTGTAAACCGGAATCTGTTACAAACACATCACTTTCCTGTGCGTTATCTACTAAAAATTGTTGCTCAGCTTCAAGATCACATGGATCATCAGTATCTGTGCCGCACCCAATTAGTGCAAGAGAAAAAATAGTAATGGAGAGTATCGCGTATTTCATTAAGTGTCTATTATTTAATTGATGTAACGGGTAAAGTTTCTAATGACGTTTTAAGAGCTCTAAGATCCTCAATTACATAATCCAGCTTTTGTATGAGGTTCTCGTCATAAAACTTTACTTCGGTTGATTGCTGCCAAAAACTTCGTTGCCGGTCGATAACGGGAATAATAGATTCAATCGTATCTACGTTGAAAAAAAGCAGATTTCGATGCAATTCTTCAAACCGATCTAAAATACTTTTTGCCAGCATAACTTTAAAAGGAGAGCTGAATACAGAATTCTCTTCATTCATGTATAGATTTTGCAGTGTATAAATCTCATGCCTGATTAGTGAGCATACTTTTTGCAGGTCGGATTTTCTAATCTCGCTCTCTTTATTCTGCTTGTAATAGCGAAAATTACGGCTTAGTCTTCGGCTGGTACCAAGACTCATAGCTGTAACGGCTGCTGCAAACTGCATTGCTTCTGACTTCAAAATCAATTAGGCCATATTTCGGGATTCGCTCTCCAATCATTCAATAACTCAATGTCTTTTTCCTGAACGGTTCCTTGCTCAAGGGCAACATCAATAAGAGTGCTGTAATCTGTCAATGAAAATACAGGGATATTTTTTTTATTGAATTTTTCGTTTGAGGCATCAAATCCATATGTAAAAATACTGGCAACGGCTTTTACATCAGCGCCGATAAACTGCAGGGCTTCAACAACAGAAATTGCAGATCCTCCGGTAGAGATCAAATCTTCAATAATAATAGTTGATTGGCCTTTGTCTACACCTCCTTCAATTTGATTTCCCATTCCATGGGCTTTTGCTTTTGCGCGGACGTAAGCCAAAGGTTTGTTCAATTTTTCTGCAATCCAGGCGGCATGTGGAATTCCCGCTGTTGATGTACCGGTAATCACTTCAACATCCGGGGTATGTTTGTTGATGATTTCTGTTAATGCCTTAGAAATTTCTTTTCGTATTTTCGGATATCTCAATGTAAGACGGTTATCACAATAAATTGGAGAGTTCCAGCCTGAAGACCAGGTGAATGGATTATTTGGTCGTAACAGAACAGCATTTATGTCAAGCAGGTGTTTCGCCAGTTTTCTGGAAAATTTCTCGTCTAAAATTGTATAGCTCTTTTTTGTATCAATCATAATAGTTGTCGTAATAGTAAATTCGTTTATATGCAGGTTTACGTCACTCATTCTCCAATAGTGGTGCTACTTGCTCTTAATTACGTAATTAGTTGGTTTACTAAAGAGATGAAGTAAGGAAAAAAAGTGCTTCCACAAATACCAATGCATAGAAACCTGCCAATAGGTCATCAAACAATATACCAAATTTTCCGGGTAATTTCTCCAATTGATTGATTCCAAGCGGTTTGAAAATATCGAAAAGGCGAAACAGGATAAATCCTGAAACGAGAATCCATATATCGTGAGAAATATTCGCCTGAAAACCGGCAAACAGGAAGACTATAGACTGACCGGCAACTTCATCCATTACAAACTGGGAAGGATCATCTCCAAATCTTTCAACGGCTTCTGATGTACTCCACAAAGAGAGTAGGCAGGCAATGATTACAAAAATAACTACCCCAATGACTGAGAAGTGAAGTGCTGTAAGATAGATGAATGGAATGGCAGCCAAACTTCCCCAGGTTCCCGGCGCTTTTGGCAAAAGACCGGTTCCGAAAAATGTGCCTGTAATAAATTTCAAGGCTTTCATTATTTGGCCTTGGAAGTGAGTAGGTCTCGATTTACAACTAAATATTCTATTCCGGAGTAGACAGTGATTGCTACTACCAGCATCATTCCCCAGAAAAATACATCCAATGCAAAGATCATTCGGGCAAACTCTGAAATAAAACCCGGTATAAGCAAGAAGAAGCCGAAAAGTAAGGCGACGTAAAGAAAACCCATTTGTATGGCGGTTTTAGCTTTTGCCATTTTTCTGGTTACGAGAGTAATTCCTTTTCGTTCAGTGAATATCCGTAAAAGTGTAATCACTATATCACGCAGTACTATTAAACCAACAGCCCACCATGGAAATTGCGAAGGGTCTAAAAATGGAAGACAAACAAATCCCGCAAAGGTTAAAAATTTATCTGCGAGCGGATCCAGAAAAATACCAAAATCACTTTCCACTTCGTAAATACGGGCATAATATCCGTCGAAGTAGTCCGTAATGGCAGCCACAGCAAAAACTACAAGACTGATTCCGCGCCATACAATATCATCTTGTATAAACAGGATCAAAAAAACGGGGGCCATCGCCATTCGGAAGGCGCTTAATATGTTTGGTAATTTCTCCACACCACAAGGTAACGCACCTTAAACAAAGTTGTTAGGAAGTTTTTTTGATTGATGGCACATGAAATTTCATCAATGACTGACAAACTCCTATTTTCAATGCTATGAGAAAAGCACACATTATCTCAATTGGAAATGAACTTTTAATTGGAGATACCATAAATACGAATGCATCCTGGATTGGACGCTTTTTAACGGAAAAAGGTTTTTTTGTTGAACAGGTGAACACACTGCCCGATGACTATGCTCTAATCAAAGAATTTATAGATCTGAGTTTGAAGGAGTCTGACTTTACGGTTGTAACGGGTGGACTCGGCCCAACTCATGACGACATTACAAAAAAAGTGATAACAGATCTTTTCGATGATGAACTCATAGAGATTGAATCTGTGCTAAATCATATTAAAGACATGTTTCGGAAACGGGATTTTGATTTTAGCCGATCGAATGCTGAACAGGCACTGGTACCAAAAAGCTGCACTGTTCTATTTAATGATCTGGGTACAGCACCCGGGATGTGGTTCGAGAAGAAGAACCATGCATTGGCAGTTTTACCGGGAGTTCCATACGAAATGAAATTCTTGATGAACAAACGGGTCAGCGACAAACTGGAAAATTTTTTCCCGGGGCAAGATGTGTGGGCAACACGATATTTTAAAACCGCGGGTGTGCCGGAAAGTACCCTTAGTGATCAAATTGTGGGGGATTTATCAACCTATTTAAACAACGGAGTTCAGGTTGCATATCTGCCGAACCCGGGAGGTGTCACGATCAGAATAAGCGCTGAAGGAAATAGTAAAACTGCAGCTAATGAAAAGCTGGAGAGTTTGCAGGAACTGCTTTATAAAAATGCAGGTGATCTTATTTATGGTGAGGGAAGAGATTGCGAACTTGCGGCTGTAGTTGGGGATTTGCTGAATCAAACTAACAAAACAATTTCCGTTGCCGAGAGTTGTACGGGTGGAATGCTCTCTAGTGATATTACTGATGTAGCGGGAAGCAGCAACTATATGCTGGGCGGAGTGATTGCTTATGCAAATGATGTAAAAATCATTCATCTTGGTGTAAATGAAAATGATTTGATAAATGATGGTGCCGTGAGTAAAAAAGTAGCGCTGCAGATGGCGAAAGGCGTGGCGAGTAATATGAATTCAACCATAGGTGTATCAACAACAGGAATTGCAGGACCCGGAGGTGGATCAGCAGAAAAACCTGTAGGAACAGTATGGATGGGATTTTGGATAGATGGTAAATCATTCGCTTTAAAAGCACAATTCACAAATGATAGATTGATAAACAAACAGCGAACGGTAATGGTTGTACTCGAAACATTAAGGCGGGAACTCCTCGGTTTAGGAACATATCCTTATAATTTAAAGCCACAACAATAGTTGATCTATTTTCTTACCATATGGATGACTTTTTCTGTGGCCGCCGGGGATACAATTCCCACGCCACCGCCTCCACCGGCCGAGTCTGACACTCTACAGGCAGCAGAACCTGAAGAGGAGGAAGAAGTTATCGTAATTTCTATCTGGACCTATGATGGATCGGCGGGATTTGATGTCGCTGAAACCGATAGCACACTCCGATGGGTAAACATGCTCAATTTAACCGATCGGTTTGCCAGAAAAAGAGGTGGAATTACTTATCGTACAGGTACATTAGGCAGAATGGACGGAGTTGATTATCACACCTATGAAACCCGACATTTTAAAGCAGAAGTAAATGGGCTTCAAATAAATGACCCGCTTACAAAAGGGTTAAATTGGACTCGTGTTCCGATTCATAAGATATCAACTTTTGAAGAATCTGATTACGGCCCCTTTTACCGCTCGAGAATTCGACTTCGGGACCATTATTTATCACAGCCAAGAACCTATCTAAATTTAGATGAAAGTGCTTTTAACTATCGAAACCTGGAATTTTCGGCAACTCATAATCTGAATGAAAAAACAAATATTGAACTTTCATTCTGGGACCGCCGGGATGGAATTGGGTTCAGGCGGAGTGTTGTAGAGGGAAATCAGATTGTATTTAAAGGATACCGGCAGATGTCGGATCGCTGGCTGATGAGAGCAGGTTACATTACTAATTCAATGGAGCAGGAACAGTCGTTCGGCTACATTATTGAAGATCCGCTATTCTTTGATTTTAATCCTTTTAATGCTCAACCGGTGCAGGGTGGGGCTAATTCTGATGAGAATTCTAAAGATGTTTATGTTCAGTTTCATCATCGCCGGTCGATTGATAATGATGTGAGTACGGAGTTAGGACTTCACTATCAAAGTGCAGAGCGAAGAGCGCAATTTGGCCAAACTATTGAAGCTGTAGAAGCGAGCCGCGACACAGTACTTACCAACTTCAGGAATATTGAGATATACGGACGCCAACACCTTCAGGTGCAAAATATAGAGGCAACTGCAACGGCACGTTTATTTTCACTGGATAACAGGAATCAGATTCAGCTTACAAAAAATAATTGGACCGGCGCTAAGGGAGATATTGATGTGACGTATCCGCTGGGGATTCTGACTATCAACGGGAACTCAAGTTTTATGGTTCGATCTGATGATCATTTTGATGTTGAATATTCCGGACGAATAGATATTGAGCCTGTCCGAAGTGTAATCCTATCTGCATTCGGAGGATTTTCGAATATGTCGCCGGATATACAAGCGCTTTACTGGCAGTCTGATGGATTTTCAGGTAACTCAAATCTGAGTAACGAACGCTCTTTGATAGGAGGGATTCAGGTAGTTAGCGGTTTGGGAAAATTTCTTTCGGTTGGGGCAAGGGGAGATATTCGGGAAGTTGAAAATGGAATTTTTGTTGATTTGATAAGTAATACAGAAGGTCAGTTCATCAATATTGATCCCTATACTCATCGTTCAGGTACGGCTTGGATAGATTTGCACTCCCAACTTTTCGAGGGAAATGTATCTGCCACCTATAAAACATTTGAAACGGATAACCTCGAAAACCCAATAAATCAGGGACTGGCGAATACCGGCGACAGACTTTGGCTGAAGGGAAGTTTTTACTGGAAGAATTATGTGTTTAACAGAGCCGCTTTTGTTAAAGCCGGAGTAATTGGAACTTACTCACCAAATTCTATTAGAACAGCTGATTATATCACTCCCTTAAACCGCTGGCAACACGGAACGAATGAATTGGTTAATAAACCATGGAGCAGGGTTGATGTTGATGTTTCTGCAAGAATAAGATGGTTTATGTTGAACCTGAAATGGGAAAATATATTTGACCGTGCCACGCAGACAGGCTACTTTGAAACGGTTGGTTATCCAATGCCTGCAAGACGGTTTGTATTCGGAATGAGGATTTTATTTACTAATTAACAGGAAAAAAAATGAGTCTTGGTTATTTGCTCAAAGAAGGTTTTGCCGGTTTAAAACGAGCCCGGCTGGCTGCCTTTACATCAATTTTTTCGCTCTTTGTGGCAGTCTTACTTATTGGAGTACTTGCTCGAATAGGGTTTAACGCTTATGAAGTTACCCAAGTGTTAAAGCAGCAAATAGAAGTGGAAGTGTTTCTGGATAATATGGATGAACAATCAACTCAAAGCCTTCGTCAGCAAATATCGGCAGAGCCAATTATTTCTGAGATGAATTATATATCAAGAGACAGTGCATCCAAAGTATTTCAGCAGGAGTTTGGAATGGGAGGAGAATCATTGGCAGATCTCAATTTCCTTCCCGCCTCCTTCAGGCTTAATGTGTCTGATGGTTTTACGGTTTCGCAGGTTGATTCACTCGTAAAAGTCATAGAAACTTATACCGGTGTTGATGAGGTTCGATTTAACCTAGCATTGTTGGAAATACTGGAGCGGAGAACGGATCAGCTTATCATTATTGGCACCGGAATTGGACTATTTATTTTGTTTGTGGCAATGATTTTGGTGTTTAATACCATCAGGTTAACGATCTATGCAAAACGGGATCTGATTCGAGCCATGAAACTGGTAGGTGCCACAAATGGATTCATCCGGCGGCCGTTTTTGCTAGAAGGAATTATTCAGGGAATTATAGCCGGAGCTGCGGCATCCTTAATTGTTTTTATTCTCTTTGATTGGATTGTGCCAATTTACCTGTCTCAACTGGGTGTGCTGGGATGGCCTTTCGGACGGTGGTATTTTCTGATTTGTGGAATTATACTTCTTGCAATTATTATGGGATGGTGGGGCAGCCGCTGGGCCGCGCGTAAATTTATTAGAGAAACTACCGTTTCCACTTAAGAAATTAGAAAAGAAATCAGAGCGTCTCTGACTGTTTATGAAAGTGACTTTATTTTATTGCCGCTCTCTTTTCTTTTGTCACAATCTTCTATGTTATTACATGTGCCAAACAAGTGTAGCGAATGCCCTTCTATTTCGAAATCGTAAATTTTTTCCATGAGTTTTTGGATTTCAAGAATCCGCGGATCGCAAAATTCAATCACCACTCCAC
>JBGTFX010000402.1:0-6872 GCA_041747055.1 Balneolaceae bacterium | reverse complement strand
TTTAACCACGAAACCGCCAGATCAACTCATGCTTTTCCAGTAGAAGGGGTTCTAAAATCCCAACCTCGATAAAACTGGCTTTAATTATACAAGAAGATTCTTAATTTGATTGTGTTCATTTTTAACCGGACACCAATGATTTTTTATATACATTATTAGAACAATCTAAAAGAGATCACTATGAAATCACTATTTACCTTCACTTTTCTTACTCTATTAATAGCGGCAATAGGCTGCACAACCACCGAAAATGCAACGGATTTTTCATCCTCGCAAAACGAACTGGAGCAAGTTGATGTAAATCCAAAGGGTTCTGTATCTGATGATAATGACTTTCACCAGGACCTGTCTGATTACCTGAGGCGAATTCCCGGGGTAACGGTCTCCCAAGATATGGTAAGCATCCGTGGAATCAAGTCGATTAACTCCGGAAATGAACCGCTCTTTGTGGTTGATGGACAGGTTGTGGGCAACAGCTACGCCCAGGTAAAGAACTTAGTAAGTGTTCGCCAGATTGACCACGTCCGCGCGCTAAAAGGAAGCGATGCAGCGATGTACGGCGTGCGTGGCGGGAATGGGGTGATTTTGATTGAAACAAAAAAACAGTGATGAGTTTTGAGTTTTTAGTGTTGAGTTAAAACAACTAAAAACTTAAAACTCAACACTAAAAACTCTCTATAAGCGTAAGCTCAACTTTCCGAAACTCCACCACCGACCCCTCCGCCTGAAGCGCAATTTTTCCCCGAACAGCCGTGGCATTGGTTCCGTGGTTGACCATTTCTCCATTTACCCAAACTTTTACTTCGTCACCCAAAGCTTCTATCACCATTTCATTCCACTCGCCGACCGGGTTTTCAGAACCATTGGTGAGATTTTGAATCCGTCGGCTATCGTCCTCGTACATTCCCCACGATTCTTCCGGCCCCCGCCGCTCCTCCATGTTGGGTACGCTGATGTCTTCGCCAATCACCCAGAAGTCACCCGCATTTTCGTGCATCATTTGTACTTCAATGGACCGCGGAAACATGCCGTACAGCACTCGCGGGTCTGATGTGTGAAGCAACACCCCGCTATTTCCCGGCTCTTCCGGAAACCGGTACTCAACTTCCAGACGATAGTTTTCATACTCCTCATTGGTGATCAAATGCCCCTGGGGCTCGGCCGCTGTTACCAACAGATTATCCCGGACAAAAAACGGAGGCGCCACATCAGATGACTCATCCATCGCCGGCACATCCATTTCCCAGCCGGATAAATCCTCGCCGTTAAACAGGGAGATTGTCTCAGGTGTGGATTGGCAGGCGAATAGGGTTGCGAAAGTGGTGGCTAAGATGAGTAGGTGGGTGGTTTTCATGGATGGAGATTTTTGTTTAGTGGTGAGCCTATAGATGGGGAAAGTGTAGGTTAAAAACAATAGTGGGTTTTATTAGAGTCACTTGAATGTTTGTAATCTATTACAATCATGTCCATATTCACTTTGAATTCAAATATTTGATAAGAGGTACTTTTTGACGTTTAAAAGATGGATAAATATTACCGGACTTTCCGAATCTTCGGCTAAGAAATATTCAAGTGCCGTATTTGGGTCTATTTCTATATGGGCAAGAGATGCCGACTTGATAAAAACCTCCTTAATTGAAATATCCGATTCGCAAGAATTTGAAAAACTTGCAGAAAAAATTATCCGACTTCCCATTTTTGTAGAAAGGAATGAGAAAGGGAATAACATGTACAGCAGCGCTCTTAATAAGTATCATCAGTTCTTAAAAGATGCATCGGATGAATTAGAACAAGATATTGAGAATATAATAACGGACCGTTCCAAGGATGAAACGGATAAGATCACTCTAATTAAAACGAGGATTGGTCAAGGTGAGTTTAGGAATGGTTTGATAAGTTACTGGAAAGGTTGTGCAGTTACGGGATATAAAACCCCAAATATGTTGATTGCTTCTCATATAAAACCATGGAGGGATTCGAATAATCAGGAAAGACTCGATAGCTTTAACGGCCTCTTACTTACTCCTAATATTGATAAAGCATTTGATACAGGATTTATTTCATTTGATTCGAAAGGCAAAATTCTGATCTCTGATATTTTTGATAGCCCCAAGGGGTTGGGTATTGAAGATGGTATGAGAATCAATTTTGAAAACGCTCACCGGAGTTACTTGGAATATCACCGGGATGTGGTGTTTATGAATATTTGAGCTAATTGTTCTTCTTGATCTCTTGTACCAGCTTTTCCAATCTGTCGATACGGTCGGATTTGTTTAAAATATCGCATTCCCAAACAGTCAGTACGTTCCAGTCTTCTTTTCAAGAGCTTTGCTATTTCGGAGATCCCTTTTCTTGTTACCGTTGATTTTATTCCCCCAAAATTCTCTTCGAGTATTCGGCAGGGGGCTTTTCTTACAATTATGTCCGTGCCAAAAACAGCCGTGGACAAATATCACCGTTTTATACATGGGAAGTACGAAGTCCGGTTTGCCGGAATAGCGTTTGTCATTTTTGAGATAGCGAAACCCATGTGAGAAGAGATATTTACGAACGATTATTTCCGGCTTGGTTTCCTTGCCGGAAATGTTGGCCATAATTTCACTGCGTTTAGACTTTGAGAAAATATCAGCCAAGGTGTTGATCCAGATGTTCTTTTATATTCTTTGATTGGATATAACTGAAGCGTGGAGGTAGAGCATTTCCTATTAATAAAGCCAAAGAAGATTTTGAAATGTCGGTAGGGAATTTGTAATCCGCCGGAAAAGATTGCAATAAAGCCGCTTCCCTCGGTGTAATTACTCGGTCTTGTTCAGGATGCAAAAACCGCCCTTTGGAAGGGTTTAAACAGCCTCCGGTAATTGTTGTTGAATAATCATCCCAACGAAGTCTTCCATAAACATCGTTGAAGCCAATATTTTTTTTACTGTGACAATCGAGCAAAAATTCATCGGGCAAATCTTTTCGACTACCGCCATCTTTAGGTGTTAGCCTAATTCTTTCCAGTACTTTTTCCGTATGCTTTGCAACAATTTTTTGCAAGGGATCATTAGATTCTCTGGGTGTAGAAAGATGTTCAATTTCACTTCTCACAGTCCTTTTTTCGCCTGTGCCGGGTGCAATTTTCAAATCACCTAAAAGTGAACCTACCATTATTAGTCGTTTCCGTTTCTGAGGAACCCCGTAATCTTTAACATTAACAACATCTACCTTTGTATTATATCCAAGAGCATCCAGTCTTTTGACGATATCTTTAAATAAATAATAGTCTATCAATCCAGGTACATTTTCCATCATAATGGTTAGAGGCTTTAACTCTTTTACCATTCTAAAATATTCTTCCACCAAGCTATTTCTATTATCTCGAACACTTGCTTTACGATTAAGTTTTCTGATGGAAGAAAACCCTTGGCAAGGTGGACATCCGGCAAGCAGATGCAAAGGTTTATTACCCAAAAGTTTTCTAATCTCAACTACTCTAATTTCCCGAATGTCTTTTGAAATAACCTCGGTTTCAGGAAAATTCATCTTATATCCTTTAACTGCATCGGGTTCTAACTCTACAGCAAAATTTGTATGAAAACCAGCATCGTGCATTCCTAAAGTAAGGCCACCCACTCCGGAAAATAAATCAGCTGAAAAATATTTCTCATTCATTATCATCGAAATTTACAATTCCTTTTATTCTTGGGTCATCCGGAGCTTTCATTTTCAAAATGTCAAGATATATCCTATAACGTCCCTGAACAGTTTCAAATAGTCCTTTCCAAGTTAATGTTTCTAGGTATTGACTGAAAGATTTTACTGTACTTTTTAATGAATTATCTTCACCTCTATCATCAGCAATTAATAAACCAGATACTTTTTTGTTTTTATATTCTTTAGAAGTTCCTCTAGAATCTATTGCAGTCTCAACTCTTGTTACATATCTGTTTAATCTCATTACATGATCATAGTCTATTTTTTCACCCGGTCTCATTAATTCGAGAATTACTACCTCCCAATCATTTACCATACATAAAAGATCGAATCTTCGTCCTTCCTTCTTATCTCCTCTTGCAAATTCTTTATTAGCACTCATTATTTCATCTTCAATCCACTTATCAACGCCTTTTTCATGATGAAAATCTGCGGGTATTAGGTGTTCATATTTTTGCCCTAATAACCATGGATAATCTTTTATGAATTCCTGCATGTCTAGTTTACCTTTTGCAGATTTTTCAGGAGTTCTTTTGTCAATAAGCTTTTTAAATTTTTCGATGATTTCTATTTTTCCAAAAACTACCTCAGCGGTTGATACCGCACTAATAATATCCCATTCTTGGATTGCATCAATTAATTCAGGTAATGCTTCTTTGTCTGTTTCATTAATTCTTTTAATGATTTTCTTCACGCTTTCCCTTTCGACACCCTGAATCATAGAATTAGCAATTACACGAAAATCTTCGACATTAATTCTTTCTATTACAGCTATTTTGTCTAGTGCAGTTGTTACATCTTTTTTTTCCTGAGAAGTAAGACGTTTTATTCTTTCATTGAATTCTGAATACTGATTTTTAAAACGATCTATTTTACTCTGATCCCTTCTTTTCTTCCAATTCTTACAAAGCTCCTTGATCTTTTCCTGACCCCATTCTTCAAGTAGCATTGGCTTTTCAAATTGCCAATTTACAGTTTGCCTATCGGTTGCGATATAATCGTCTTTCTCATCAAGAGCATCGGCTTTTACCTGTCCAGTTAAATATTCAAGACCCACCTGGCCATTAATACCTCCTGTTAAATTAAAAAAGAAGGGAGAAAATTGAGCTACACGGTCTCTGGCAAAAACAGAAACACCTCTTAGTTCTTTCTCATTTATTGGGAGTTTAGTAAAACCAAACCAATATTGTATTTTTCCAAAACCTTTTAAATCATAGGTTTTCCATCCTTTTTCCGGTTCCCGGAACTCGAATTCTAAGTCATCCTTTTCAATTCTGTCTCCATTAACTTTGATAATCATTTTATCAGAAGCCAAAGCAAACCTTCTAGCCATACTTTTTTTAAAACTATCTTTATTTATTGACCGAGATAATTTTAAATTTTTATAAATGACCGTTACACCATCCGGTTGAGTTGTTTTCTCTCTTTTATCAGGATCAAAAGAAAAACCATCTAGTTCTTCTTTATTGCGCAATTCATCATAATCTAAAGTGAATTCTACTAATTCACCATTTTTTACTGAACGAAGAATAATGTTCTCAGCTATTCCAAAACCAGCAAGTTTCCCAATTCCTTTACGTCCCATAACAGGCCTTCCCCCTATCGTTTTTTCTCCCCTAATTTTCCTTCGCTCATAACCAACATTTAAATAATAGTCGTTAAGCTCTTCAAATGTCATACCCATTCCAAAATCTCTAACAATAATTTTTGAATCTCCCTTCAATTTTTCTGGGATTGTAATTTCTACTTTACGGCTATCTGCATCCCAAGAATTAGCTACTAATTCTGCGACAGCTGGTACAGGGCCTCCATACATTTCTTGCCCAAGTAAATCAATAAACCTACCAGCGAATTTAATTTTTAATTTTTCTGACATTTTTTGTGTTGTTTGAGTTACTAATTAATAATCACCCATCTCAGGAATCACATTCCGAACCCCACCTCGTGGATTTTTCACATCACCTTTGTATCTGGGGATAATGTGGATGTGAGTATGAAAGACAGTTTGACCTGCGGCTTCATTTATGTTGAAACCAATGTTAAATCCATCGGGATTGTATTTTTTTGACAATATATTTTTCACCCGTTCTACCATCAGCCAAACAGCAGTCTGCTCCTTTTTATTCATCTCAAAAAAGGTTCGAGTTTTCCGTTTTGGTATCACCAATGCATGTCCTTTACTAACAGGGTATTTGTCGTAGATGCTGTATACCGTGGCCAGTTCAGAAATGAGTTCGATTTCGGGAGATGGATTTTCGAAGATGCCTTCCTTTCCGTTTTCAACCTGATTGAAATGACGATATTCGTAGATCTCGCAAAAATCATTTTTGAAGAATGATTTGTACGGTAATTTCACATTACACTGATAGGTCGGCACTTTGTGAACATAATGAGTTCGGTATCCATATCTTTTCAAATCTCTGCGGACAGTGAAATAGGCTTTTCCAGTCGGCTTTAATAATTCACTTACCGCCATAAGAACTTCAGCTTGTTCTTCTGGCAACAATACATTTAGCACATAATTGCAAATGATGGTGTCAAACTTCTGTTCAGGGTAATCAGGGGCATGATGAGGATCATAAGCCGTACAGGAAATTTTTTGAGCATTCAGAAACTCTACATCCTTTCCAAATCCTGAACCAAAATCCAGCACTTTTCCTTCAATAACTCCCATGTTGTAGAGCTTGCGAGTGGGATACGATACCTTATCGCGTTCCTTGGCGGTTAAATGTGAATTGGGATTCCCTTTCATGACCAATTAAATTCTTCAAAACCGCGGGTTTCGATTAAATATCGACACTTATCTTTTAACGATTGAAATGCCAGATTTTCCCAGTTTACCTGGTTAAAATCTTGCCTGGTGATTAAGTTAATATTCATTTCTTTTTCAAACCCGATCTGTTCAAACTCCCGAATTAACTGCCAATAAGATATAATTGTATCCTTACGCTTATCCAATAGTTCAAAAGAAGGAATCTTATCACTCTTACGATTATTCACTTTCGCTTTTGCAGGTAAAAGATTCCAAAGATCATTATTTCTCCAGGCGGAAAATGGAAGCATATGATCAATATTTAAATCGCTATTAATACTACTACCTGACCATACACATTCCAGCTCACCTTGTTTTTCTTTCAATGTTTTAAAGATCTTTTCAGACAATAAAACATTCCGTA
>JBGTFX010000401.1:0-4988 GCA_041747055.1 Balneolaceae bacterium | reverse complement strand
CCTATATTGTGGGGGTTATTCTGGTGGTTTAAGATTTATCAGAAGAAGCGGATCAACCAATTTTTTGATGAACGTTTGGTTTCATCGCTTCGCAAAAATTTCTGGGGCAGGGGGGACCGTATTCGGTTCTATTGCTTTCTTGGAGCCATCTTCTTCTTTATTCTTGCAATGGCGGGTCCCAAAATTGGTACTGAAATTCGTGAGGTAGAGCAAAGCGGAGTGAATATGCTTATTGCCCTGGATTTGTCTACAAGTATGAATGCAGAAGATGTACCGCCCAACCGACTTGATAAAGCGAAGTTGGAAATCAACAGGCTTGTTAATCGGTTAGACGGTGATCGAGTCGGATTGATTGTATTCACCGGCGAGGCGTTTGTTCAGAGTCCCATGACACAAGATTATTCGGCACTTCGGCTTTTCCTTGATATTGTTACCACCGAACAGATGCCAACCTCAACAACAGATTTTCAGTCCGCTTTTTTAAAAGCTGAAGAGACTTTTGAGTCAATTCAAAACGACAATAATGCCTCCAATGTTCTTCTATTTATTGCTGATGGGGAAAATCATGGGCCCGATTTTATGTCATCTTTAAGAAGACTTACCGACCAGGGTGTTACCATTTTTTCATTGGGTATTGGCACAGTAAGCGGTGGGCCTATTCCCATTTATAGGAATGGAAACCTCTCCGGTTATCACAGGGACAGAGAGGGCAATCAAGTAATAACTCGGTTGAGTTCAGAAACCATGCAACAGATAGCTAGTTTCGGCGGTGGCAATTATTATCAAATTAGCTCAGGAAGTGATACCATAGAACCTTTTTTATCCCGCCTTAGTGAACTTGAACGCGGGGAGTTTGCGACTCGTGAATTCGCTGATTACAAAAATCGATATCAGTTAATGCTGCTTTTTGGGTTGGTATTTTTCACGGCAGCCCTGTTCTTCCCTGACTTCACTCTTCGATCAGAACACAAAAAAAATGTTTAGTAAGTACTATTTATGATCAAACTATTCGTTACCGATTTAGACGGTTGTGTCTCTCATCCTTTCAAAACCCCTCACTGGGAGTCTGTTAATGAAATTAGAAAATTAAATTTAAAAAGCCGCGAAGTTGAAGCCATTCCGCCGCTTACGATATGTACGGGTCGGCCATATCCATATGCTGAAGCTGTAGGGCAGTGGTTTGATGTTCGCATTCCGTTTGTGTTTGAAAGTGCAGGAGTCTATCACTGGAATGGAAACCGGATTGAAACCGCTCTGGATAGTATTGAAAATGAATTGAAGCCAATCAGGGATATGAAAACCTGGCTAACCGGGAGTCTTTTGCCAAACTATCCTACAGCTGCGCTTGAGTTTACAAAAATGATGGATGCGGGAGTAGTTTGTCCTGATGAAGATATCGTGAATGAAATTCATGAAAAAATCCTTATTAAGCTGGAGCAGGATTATCCAAATTTAGAAGTCCATACTACAGAAGTATCCGTGAATATTTTAATGCCGGGGAACAACAAACTTCGGGGCTTACAATTATTGGGAAAATCGCTGGGAATTGAATTAGATGAGATGGCCTATATTGGCGACACAGGTGGTGATGTTCCTGCTTTAAAAGAGGTGAAATTCCCTTTTGCACCTAATAATGCTCGACAGGTAGCAAAAGACGTTGCCGAAGTACTGCCTTTTGAAACGACAGAAGCGGTACTGGCGGGTTATAGAAAAGTTATTGAGTATAACGAGAATTTGTAGTTGGTAGAATTAGGTGATTAGTAGGATTAGTTAAATTAGTTTATAGATCCCATTATCGGCAGATATAAAAAAGGAGCATAAGTGGATACTTTCGCTATTTTTAGACTTCGCGTATCTGAGCTCACTACTCCAAAAAACGTCCGCACCCATACATTTCCGGTTTATCATTTAGTTGCACTTCGATGGTATGAGTAAATAAAAATCCACTCATGGTATCTCTGCATTCTTCATTGAAAATGGAAACCTTCAATACGTGCTCATCGGTTTCGGTTTGATAATTCAGTTGACCTTCAATTTCCTGACTATCTGTAACAGGGGCTGTCCAACTCGTTTCAGGAGTTTGGAATCTGATTTCATCATTCTCTAAAATTTGCACGGACCAAAAAGGTTCATTTCCATTCGAGACAAATGTCACACCCTCTTCTTTCAGCTCAATGTGACGCTGACGAATGGACATCTCTTCCTGAGACTTTTCCGGATCATATTTCTCTGCATTTTCCTCAGTGATTTCATTTCCGGTTTGTCCCATTTGATTGCAGGCCGTGGTTACTCTGAAAGAGATAAATAGGACGAGCGCCAGAAGAATTATGATATTTACGACTTTGTTGTTCATGTATTCGGGTAGTTTGTTGTCAGAGCCCTTAGAGGGTTGTTGATCGCAATAGGTTGATGCCCTGTAATCCTTGGAGGGTTGATAAATCTATACTTCAAAAAAATTTATAACCTGAACCCTCCAAGGGTTTTGACTAATAATTTATTCAACTTGATAAACCCGAACGTAATCCACAATCATTGATTGCGGGAATTCGGTGGTTTCATCAGGATTCCCCGGCCAGTTACCTCCAACCGCCAGGTTTAAGATGAGGTGAAATTTTTCGTTAAAGGGATATGGGTGCGGGTCTAAATCATCAGGCGTAACTGAATAGAACTTATCGCCATCTACAAACCATTTTATTTGATCTTCTTCCCACTCAATGGTGAAGGTGTGGAAATCATCAGCAAAGATTCCTTCGTCAAGCGAAAAGGGAGTTCCAATATATTCATTGTTTGGCCAGTCAGGTCCGAAATGTACCGTTCCGTGAGTGGTTTCGGGTTCGTGCCCTACCATTTCCATGATGTCAATTTCACCACTTTTTGGCCATCCTCCATAAATTCCTTCAGTCGGTAACATCCAGATCGCCGGCCAAATTCCTTGTCCTTGAGGTAATTTGGCACGAACTTCAACCTTTCCAAATTGCCAGTCTCCTTTATCAAGGGTGAGTATTCGTCCGGAAGTATATTCCATTCCTTCATGATTTTCCCGGTGAGCTACTATATGTAGTTTTCCGTCCTCCAGGAACACATTCTGCGGGTGATCAGTATAGAACTGAAGCTCATTGTTACCCCATCCTGTGAGGCCTTGCTCTTCACCGGTTCCGAACTGGTACGACCATTTCTCCTGATCGAGTTCCTCTGCGTCAAATTCATCAGCCCACACCAGCTGCCAACCATCTTGACTATCATTCATTTCCTGTGGATTTGTTGATGTTTTACCACAAGAAGAGATGAGAAGGAGAATTAAAAGCAGATTGGTTGATATAGTGAAGAGTGAATTCATTTTATTAAGATATTATTAAGCTTAGAACCATTGGAGGGTTAATGAATTTGATTTACAACAAATTTGTACCAAGAACCCTCCAAGGGTTTTGTTGGTGGTAAAAGTAGGATTTCTGGAGAAACCTTGGAGGATTGCTAACTTAAAGAATTAAAATTAGATCTCCTGAATCCTCCAAGGCTTTACTTCCTGCTAAGTCAGATTTTGAGTTTTATCCATGGATTCATCTGCCATATTTTGATGGTAGCTTTCGAGCTTATCGGTTAGATCATTGCTGAATATACTTAGTATTCTTACTGCAAGCAGACCGGCATTTTTAGCTTTTCCTATGGCAACTGTTGCAACCGGCACTCCGTTTGGCATCTGAACGATAGAGTAGAGGCTGTCGAGTCCGCCAAGGGCCGCAGTTTGGATAGGAACTCCAATAACCGGCAAAGTGGTATAAGCTGCCAACATTCCCGGCAGATGAGCGGCACCGCCCGCCCCGGCAATAATGATCTTAATTCCTCTTTCATGAGCCGTTACTCCATATTCCGCCATTACATCAGGTGTTCTATGTGCGGAAACTACTTTTTTCTCAAATGATACATCAAACTCTTGCAACAGATCTGTTGCCTGTTTCATTGTGGGCCAGTCACTATCACTGCCCATTACGACTCCTACAATTGGTTGCTTCGACATGATCTTGATTTAAAAGGTTCAAAGTCTATGTATGTATTTAACTGGTCTTAAGATATAGATAATCCCCCGTTTTCTCTGAATGATTTTCCCGTAGGTATGTTTAACATTAAACAAATAAACGGTATCTTAAATTTTGAATCACTTAGCCAACAGCATCATGGAATTAGGAATTTATACGTTTGTTGAAAATACACCCATAGCAGAAACAGGTGAAAAGGAGGCTCCTTACGTTCGGGTTCAGCAGCTGATGGAAGAGATTGAGCTGGCTGATCAGGCCGGACTGGATGTGTTTGCCATTGGGGAGCATCATCGTGAGGAGTATGTAAGTTCTGCACCTCCGGTTCTATTGGCTGCGGCTGCTGCACGTACCGAAAACATTCGTTTAAGCAGTGCGGTTACGGTTCTGGGTTCAGAAGATCCGGTGAGGGTATATCAGCAGTTTTCTACGCTGGATCTACTTTCCAAAGGGCGGGCAGAAATCATGGTTGGTCGTGGATCGTTTATCGAATCATTTCCACTTTTTGGCTATGACTTATCAAACTATGAAGAGCTTTTTGAAGAGAAACTGCAGCTTTTGCTTGAACTTAGAGAACAGGAGATTGTTAGCTGGAGCGGAAAATATCGGCTTGCAATTGAAGGGCGCGGGATTTATCCCCAGCCAATGCAGGAGAAGCTGCCGATTTGGAGAGCCGTGGGTGGAACGCCTAAATCAGCCTACATCACCGGCGTACTTGGATTGCCCATGGCTATTGCTATTATCGGAGGATATCCGGAACAGATTAAGCCAATGGTGGAGCTTCATAAACGGGGTGCAATCGAAGCCGGAAAGCCTGTTCAGACAGTGAGCATAAACTCTCATGGATTTATTGCCGAAACCTCACAGAAAGCGTCAGATATTGCATTTCCGGCATTCAAAGAGACGATGGATAAAATCGGAAAAGAGAGAGGATGGTCACCATTCAGTCGGAGTCAG
>JBGTFX010000400.1:0-1967 GCA_041747055.1 Balneolaceae bacterium | reverse complement strand
TGACGGCCGTTCCGAGCGAAGCGATTCCCACGGAGTGAAATCGTTTGAAGACCAACTACCTAAATGGCACAATGATCTCCGAAACGACTGGCACAACATCCTCCGAAATGGGTGGCACAATGATCTCCGAAATAGCCATTCTAATATATTGATCCCAGCCAATCATGCTCAAATAAAAAAGTGGAGGGGCTGAAAATGAAGAGGATTATTCACTACTTATCTTTTGTAATTTTACTTTTGTCAGTTACTGAACTCTATGCTCAAAAGAGTTCAACTGCTGTAATGGAGATAAGAGTGGAGGTAATAAGCGGAAGCACAATAGCATTGAATAATACAAATGATTTAGACTCGGGATGGGAAACGTTTAAGGAAGGGAGTGACTATGATATCCGGGTAGGTGGCTTTTCTGTAACACTGCCTGAAGGAGTAGAAATTATAAGTGAATTGAATGATAAGTTGAATCTGACAAATGGAACAAATTCTGTGTCTATTTCAACTAAAATTCATCAGGTGAAAAATAATGATGGTACCATTTCTTTTGCAGTAACCGGTAAAAATGAAACAAATTTAAAGAGTAGCACCGGTCACTATTCAGGTAAGAAAACTGCGACAATTCAATATTTATAGTATAGATTGGTCATTTGACGGTTCCTGCATTTCTATCAAGTGAATGAAAGGTAGTATATTTTTGTGGTTTTTTATCTGTCTCCTAATTTCCAAGAGCCTGTTCCAGTCAGTAATTGATTTATCTATTACATAAATTAAAGAGTCAAACCTCTGAATTTCAGGAATTAATTCAAGTTCAGCGGGTAATGAGTTTATAAAAAGAACTGCTTCTCTTTCTGTATCAAAGTGGGCTAACTGTAAATGATAATTAAATGAATAATTTTTAACTGTTCTTGGATCATAAGTAAGAAATGAATGACCAAGTGAACTTATTGTTTTAATTTCATTTAGTAGATCTAATGCTGTTTTTACATCACTAATAGGTGGAGTTAAAATTTTAATTCCTGTGTTCGTTGAACTTGATATAGCCTCAATATTAAATTCAGTACGAAGGCGCGAAATAAAACGATCGGCATTATCCTGATTTCGAAAAGAGGCGAACTGTATTTGATAATGTAACCATTGCAGACCTTGGTCGCATTGATGAATAATGGATACTTGTTCGTTCATTAGAATCCGGCTAAGCTGAGACTGAACCAACATGGCTTCTTTTAAATTCATATCATTTGAAGTGCGCACAGAAAACAAAGAATTATTATAGGTAAGCTTAATATCGAGTCCTGATTTTATCACTGCTTTATTTGCCGCCTGTATCGCATTATTCAAACTTTGGTAATAACCGGTCTGTAAACTATAGCTACAGTTTGAGTTCTCCCAACTATCAGATGGAGAGACAGATTTTGCAGGGATTCCCTTAGTCTGTAGAAGCTGATCCTCGTCTTGATATATTCTCAATACAATTCTTCTATTCTGCTCTTTATTTTCAGGAAGTGAATTTCCAAAAGAATCTTCATTGGGTACCATCGGACGGGAGTAAGCGTATCCGGATGCTTTTAACCGATTCACTTCTACATTTAATTCTGATAAATATTTAACCACATTAGCGGCTCTTGCGGTTGATAATTCCCAATTTGAGGGGTATGGACTTTCAACAATGGGTGAACTGTCTGTATGACCCTCTACATCGATATTAAAATTGAAGTGATATGTGGCTTGTAACGCATTTACAACTTTATCTAAAAGTGGAAGTGCTTCAGGACTCAGAATAGCCTCACCGGGATAATAAAGCCGTCTGCTGTTAAAGGTAATTCGTAAATCATTAAGCTCACGCACAATTGAAATGCTACCTTGATTTAATTCCGGCATAAGTTGTACTTCTAATTTGCTCTTAATTTCATCAATAGGTGTCAACAAGAATTCGGTCTCACCGGTTGATTGAATGTCGGCTACAGGAGATGAAA
>JBGTFX010000399.1:0-6128 GCA_041747055.1 Balneolaceae bacterium | reverse complement strand
AAAGGGTTAATGAAAGAAGTGATTAGCTGGGATCCAACCCGGTCACTTCACCCCGGATGATATTCGGGCAAAACGTATACACAAAAATAATTATCGAAAAATGACAAACCCTATTGAAATGGCATTTTCTCACAGCCTCTTTAGAGGGTGAGGAATTACAAAAATATTATGAACGTATAGAAGATGGATGGCAATTAGTAGATGACCATCACCTTGCAAAAACTTACTCCTTCAAAAACTTTCGTCAAGGTTTAAATTTTGTGGTTAGGGTTGGTGAGATGTCTGAGGAGCAAGGTCATCATCCCGAAATATTTTTATCGTGGGGAGAGGTTATTTTAAAAGTTTATACTCATGTCATTGATGCCCTGAGTGAAAATGATTTTATTTGGGCAGCAAAAGCGGAGGCGATCTATGAGGAAATGTAGTTCGGACGTCCCCGTCCGAAAGTTCCATCTCGGAGAAATTAGGTTTCTACTCTAGATGCTATTTATTGCACATTCTATCGAACGGGGACGTTCAATTTACTTTGCTGCTTGAAGCTATATTTTGTACTATATGTATAAAATATGTGTAGTCATGAAAAATCAACCATTACGTGGACGAGGATCCGCCGATAATCCTAAAAATCGTTTCACGGATATTCATCTGGAATATGAAATTGATACGCAAACGGGTCAACTAAAACGGCCGAAAACCCAGATCTTAAACGATCACACTAAAGAGATTATATCCACGAACAAGAGTCCGGATATTCCGTTTGATGTGAGCATTAATCCATATCGAGGTTGCGAACACGGATGCGCATATTGCTATGCCCGTCCATCGCATGAATTTTTGGGGATGTCTGCCGGGTTGGATTTTGAGACGAAAATTGTGGCCAAGTTTGATGCTCCAAAACTGCTGCGAGAAAAACTATCAGAAAAAGTGTGGAAACCTCAAACCCTTGTGATGAGTGGAGTAACGGATCCCTATCAACCCATTGAAAAAGAGCTTCGGATTACCCGAAGATGTGTCGAAATTTTGGCTGAATGCCGAAATCCGCTTGTCATCATTACAAAAAATTACGGAGTGACTCGCGACATAGACTTGTTGTCGCAGCTGGCTGATGTGGGAGCAGTGAGAGTGGTATTGTCTATCACAAGCCTGAAAAAAGATTTGATAAGCACGCTTGAACCCAGAACATCACGTCCACAGAAAAGATTACTTGCGGTGAAAGAACTGACTGAGGCGGGAATTCCGGTTCATGTAAATATTGCACCGCTTATTCCCGGCCTAACGGATGACGAGATTGTGCCTATCATGGAAGCAGCTAAAGAAGCAGGAGCAGAATCTGTTTCTTATACGATTTTACGACTTCCCTATGGCGTAAAAGATCTGTTTCTTAAATGGCTGGAAGATCATCAACCCAACCGGAAACAGAAGGTGATTAACAAAATGAAGAGCTTGAAAAATGGACGGCTCAATCGGTCAGAATTTGGTGAGCGGTTTCGGGGAGAGGGAGCGTACGCAAGACAGATAGAGCAGTTGATAAAAATCCATCAGGAACGATTGGGTCTAAACAAAAACAAAAATCCGTTGAGCTGTAGTGCTTTTCGTCGTCCAAAAACAGATCAGCTATCTCTCTTTTAAAAAGACAAGTTTATATTTTTCTATTCATTTTTTACACAAGTAAGTACTTATGCTTTTGAAGCCTTGTCCTTTGGACTCTTTTTACTAACTTTCTTCAATGGCTAAATAATAAATAATAAAAGACATAATCATGGAGAAATCATACAAAAATACATTTTATAATCTGGTTGGAGTTTTGGGTATTGCAGCATTTATAACGGGATGTGGATCAGTTATGCAGGGAGCTTCGAGTGGATTTTCATCAGCCATCAGCGGAGCAGTTTCGGCTGAAGTGGAACGTGGAGTGAGTGGAATGTTGGCAGGATATTCAGATGCCATGTTGTACCAATTGGCTTACTCACAGGCGTTTATAGTTGGCGGATATGGAGTTGAACTGGAAAATTTTGCAGAAGGAGAAGGAAGTACTTGGAGAGTGGAATCAGGCGATGATAATGAATATCACAGCTACACAGTTGAACGGGCTGTTTTGAAGAAGAATGAGGATGGATCAAGCTGGTGGTATTTCCGATATCAGCCTGAGGATGATGAACAATCCATAGAATATGAAATGAAAATGACCTCTGCACTAAAACCCATGGAAATGTATGTGCGTGATCCTGAAACCGGATATGTAAATCATAGGGTGTTTTCGTATCAGGAACAGGAAGCTGAGCTTAAGGAGGGCGAAGAGGAAATTGAAGAAGCTGGTTTCCGGACAGGTAGTTTCTATGTTGAAAACTGGGAAGATTATCGTGAAAGGGAGGAGATTTTTTCTGTAGGAAATTATACTTTTAATGCAACTGTACTGCATTACGAAGGCATCGAGGAAGAAGGTGATGAGGACGTTTCGGTCAGATGGTGGTTAGCCGAAGGTGTTCCGGGTGAACTTCTTAAATATGAAATGGTAAATAAAAGTGAAGGTGGAAAAGTAACTGGAGAAATGACGGATCTACGCCGTGACTATACCCCAAGATTTTCTGAATACTAAAGAGTAAATCCGAATGAGATGATTCATTCAATTGTTAAAATAGCAAGTGGAAATTTTAAATTAAATTTAAGCGAATTATGTCAGCTGTAAAATCAACAATGTTGGAATTAGGAACTGAAGCACCTGATTTTTCACTGCAGGATGTGGTGACCGGAAATATTTATTCTCCAAGAAAATTTAAAGGTAATAAAGCCTTTTTAGTGATGTTCATATGTAATCATTGTCCATATGTAAAACTAATAAAAAAATCTCTAGTTGATTACGCAACCGACTATATGCCCAAGGGTGTGGGAGTTGTGGCTATCAACTCTAATGATGCAGAAAAATATCCGGATGATGAGCCCGAAAAAATGGAAGAAGATTCCAAAGCGTTCGGATATCCATTTCCCTATCTTTATGATAAATCTCAGGAGGTAGCATTGGAGTATAAAGCTGCCTGCACCCCTGACTTTTTTCTTTTTGATGAAAATCTGAAACTGGTTTACAGGGGTCAATTTGACTCTGCCAGGCCGGGAAACGATGTTAAGCCAACCGGTGAAGATCTTCGAAACGCAACCGATAAAATTCTGAATGGAGAAACAGTTCCTGAAGAAGAACAAATTCCAAGTATTGGCTGTAATATTAAATGGAAAGAAGGGAACGAACCGGACTATTTTAGATAATATGACAGAACTTAATGTTGCTGATCTTCGTGAAAATTATACCAAAGGGGGGATCATAGATGGTGATCTCCCAAATAATCCCATTATCTTCTTTAAAACCTGGCTTGATGAAGCTCTGAAGTCGCAAGTGATGGAGCCGAATGCCATGTCACTTGCCACGGCCGGTAAAGATGGGACCCCGAATGTTCGGATGGTTTTACTGAAAGGAGTTGAGGGCGATACCATCCACTTTTATACAAATTATGAAAGTGAAAAAGGAAAAGAATTGACCGAAAATCCACTGGCATCCGTAGCATTTTGGTGGCCGGAGCTGGAACGTCAGGTTCGAATTTCAGGCAGGGTGGAAAGACTATCGGAAAAGGAGAGTACAGACTATTTCCATTCCCGTCCGCGAGAAAGCCAGATCGGGGCATGGTCATCCAATCAAAGCAGGGAAGTTCTTAGCCGGGTAGATCTGCAAAACCGGTATGAAAAGCTTAAAAAGAAGTTTGAAGGAGCCGATATTCCAAAACCTGATTTTTGGGGCGGATATGAGATAAAGATTGAGAAAATTGAATTTTGGCAGGGTCGGCCCGGTCGTCTGCACGATCGCATTCAATACGTGAAGAATTCCCGGGAGTGGACAAAATCCCGATTGCAGCCGTAATTAAATCATGGGTAAAAATAAGTTAAAGCGCTTTTCAGATAATGCTCAATTTGATCATGTAATTGAGCATACCGAATTTCAGAATCAGCCAACACCCAAAGGGAAATGGCAGTCAGAGATCTTTGGAAATGAAAATCCGATAGTTTTAGAGCTTGCCTGCGGAGCGGGAGATTATGCGCTGGGTCTTGCTCAAAAATACCCGGAGAAGAACTTTATTGGAATTGATATAAAAGGCTCACGTATCTGGAAGGGGGCAAAAATCGCCAAAAGAAAATCTATTGAAAACGTGCGGTTTTTACGGCTGCTGATTGATCATCTTGATGATTATTTTGCCCCGGGTGAAGTATCAGAAATTTGGATCACCTTTCCCGATCCACACCTGAAAGTTCGAAACCGCCGGAAAAGACTTACCTCTCCTAAATTCCTGGAGATCTATAAAAAAATAGCTTCAGATAGCTGTACGATAAATCTTAAAACAGATTCTCCCAGTCTATTTAAATACACTCTTGAGATTATCGAACAGGAGAAACTCCTTATCAAAGAGAGGGTGGATGATGTATATCTTGAAAAGGCCGATGACCCTGACCTGTCTATTAAAACATTTTACGAGAAGATGCATTTAAAAAATGGGCGTACTATTCAGTTTGTATCTTTTTCAGCACATTGATTTTTTTGACATGTAAGCTATACCTATCTAAATAAACCCGGACCCTCTATTGACTTTTACATCAAAAACAGTAAATTGATATATAACTTAACACTGTTAACCATGCGTTATGTCCCTTAGAGATGATATTTTAGTTGAGAGCAGAGACATGTTAATCAAACATGGTTTTGGGAAAGTTTCGATGAGAAAAATTGCCAAAAAAGTGAATGTATCTGCAACGAGTATTTATCTGCACTTTAAAAACAAGGACGATCTTCTATTGGCTTTGATTGAATCAAGTATAGAAAAGCTATCTGAAGCGTTGAATAAACAATTGGTTCAGGATGATAATCCGTTGACAAAACTGGAGAAAATGGCGGATAATTTTTTGAGTTTTGCAATTGAGAATCCACAGGAATATGAAATCATCTATATGGTTCGCCCTGAAGAGATGCCGAAATATCCGACGGAGAAGTTTCAGCAGATTCGTAAAATTTATGAAATGCTCGCTGAGATAATTAGAGAAGGTCAAACAAAAAAACTTTTTCAGGTAGAAGATCCCCTGATGAGTGCCTATACACTTTGGGCGCAATTACACGGGGTTGCATCCGTGGTTATAAGTAAACGACTTGATACGCGAATTCCCTCCGGTGAATTTATGAATCAGGCAAAAGATCACATTATACAAGGATTTATCACACAAAAAACACCGGCTTAACGGACAATTATTATGGAATCAATCATTCAAAATCTCGCATTTTTTACAGAGCTGCCATTATGGCTTTCAATTGTCAGCGTAGTTGTAGTGGCATTAATTCTGGGTTTCACCGGTGCCCCGCTTTGGATCTGGGCGCTGGGTGGATTTGCAGCACTTTTCGGATTTGGTGCTCCGGTTTGGCTGCTGGCAGTTTATACAGTTTTGGTTGTTGTTTTTAACATCAAACCTATTCGGAGAGCACTTGTATCGGGCCCGATAATGAAATTGATGGACGCTATGAAAATACTTCCTGCAATTTCTGAAACTGAACAAACCGCGATTGATGCCGGAACGGTATGGGTGGAAGGGGAGCTTTTTTCCGGTAAGCCGGATTTTAAACGAATGATGAATGAACCTTACCCTGAGTTCACAAAAGCAGAAAAAGAATTTTTGGATGGTCCTGTCGAAGAACTTTGTGAGATGACGTCAGATTGGGAGGTCTTTCAAAGAAAAGGGTTTGATGATAAAGTCTGGAAGTACATGAAGGAGAAGCGATTCTTTGGGCTGATTATCCCTGAAGAATATGGCGGTTATGGATTTTCCGCAAATGCCCATAGTGCAATTGTTGCAAAATTAGCGTCAAGATGTGGCCCTTTGGCAACCACGGTAATGGTGCCGAATTCTTTAGGGCCTGCCGAGCTTCTGATGCATTACGGTACTGATGAGCAGAAAAATCACTACTTGCCACGACTGGCAATTGGAGAGGAAATTCCCTGTTTTGCGCTCACTGAGCCAAATGCGGGTTCTGATGCGGGAGCTATGCAGAGTACCGGAGAAGTGTTTAAAGCCGAGGATGGAAATTTGTACCTAAAACTAAATTG
>JBGTFX010000398.1:0-22534 GCA_041747055.1 Balneolaceae bacterium | reverse complement strand
TCTCCGAATTATACGACTTTACTGAAAGATCACTTGACTTCCACTTGCCTCGCGGATCATTATCATAATTCTTATATCTCTTATTTTGTTCTTCTGTTCTTGGCAATAAATTCCTTTCCCATCTATCAATCTTTTTAGCGTAACAAATAACAAAATCATGCATGTCGGAAAAATATCGAGCATCATTTTGTGGGCTGTATTTTTTCTGCCAAACAACATTATTGACAAAATTACTAAGCCCAAAAATTTCATCCATCAGCAATTTCAAATTTGCCTGCTCATTATCATCAATCGAAATAAAAATCGCCCCATCATCGGCTAACAGTTTATGAAGTAGTTTTAGCCGTGGATACATCATACAAAGCCACTTATCGTGACGGCTTAAATCATCGCCTTCTTTACCAACCACTTCCCCCAGCCACTTTTTTATTTTGGGATGATTTACGTTGTCGTTATACACCCAGCTTTCATTTCCGGTGTTATAGGGAGGGTCAATGTAGATGCACTTAATTTTACCTTCGTATTCCGGCAGCAGGCTTTTCAGGGCCTCCAGGTTATCCCCGTGAATAATTTTATTTCCGCTTTCTGTGGGTTGCGAACCTTCTCCCTTTTTCACATCAAACCCATATTGGTGTTCCAACACGCGGTAGGGTACATCCTGATGATGATTTACAACCTTCTCTTTGCCAATCCAGTGCAGTGTAGGCATCTATTGAGCTTTCATTTTAATCTTGTGTAATAACAGTAGATTATAGGGATTGAGCGGAAGAGTAAAAAGAGAAAGTAAAAACTTCTTTTTAGGCTTTGTTCAATAAAAATATAAAATGTTCTATGAATTCATCACTCTTCGACTTCATCCACCCCAAAATGATGTGAAATTACCCCGAGAAACGGTATTCGGACGACAGGATTTGAACCGCGGAGCATGACTCCGCAATATCAACGATATGGATCTTTTCTCAACTAATTAGCGAGCAGAAACAAAAAAAGCTTCTAAAAGGTATTCGCCTTAAAGAAGCTTTTTAAATGTCGGGACGACAAGATTTGAACTTGCGACCTCTCGACCCCCAGCCGAGCGCTCTACCTAGCTGAGCCACGTCCCGAATTAACAGACTTGAAAATTAGGGGTATTTGAATCAAATAACAATCTTATATACATATCAAACATTTCACCTCCGTTGATAGATGAAGTTATTTTGAGAAGGTGAACCGGAAAACAAATTAGGCTTAATATTAATCCCATCCTTTTCTTCAAACTTTCCTGTTAGAAAGATTCCCTGCCGTAATTGATATTAATTCATCATATTGGGAAAATTTCAATACAGGCAAAATGTATGTTTAGAACCGGATTTCTCTTTTTTTCTTCAATAATATTTCTTTTCTCATGCTCATCAGGCGGTCAGCAAATCGTTGATAATCCATTTGACGGGCCAAATCCTTGGACGGATATTCGAAAAGAACGGACTCAAACTCTTCTGCCTCAAGCTATGCAGAGAGCTGATGTAGATACGTGGGTGATCTTGTGCCGATCGAACAACAACGATCCGCTGGCTCGACACATTGGTTGCGAAAATTCCGTTGCTCCTGCGGTTTTTATTTTTGAGCTGGACGGTGAAGGAGTACGATCTACAGTATTCACTCCTCCGGGAGAAGCCACCGCGCTTCAGGAAATTGCCCTTCATGATAGTATATCAGTTGTTAGCCGCAGTCCCGGAGCTCTTGTAGAGGCGGCAAACTACCTGAACAATTTTAACCGTGGTAAACTAGCTATGAACTTCAGCGAAACGAATGAAATTGCTGATGGTTTAAGTTTTACACAATATCAACGATTTACAAATCTGCTAACTCAGTCGGTTTCTAATCAGATTGTATCTTCCGAAGACTTGGTATTTGAATGGCTCTCCGTTAATACCCCTGCAGAAGTAGATATTTTACGAAAAGCCGCAGAGTTAACTGCAAAATGGGAGGTTGAGGCTTATGGGCAGGTTATTCCAAACAAAACAACAGACAAGGATATTGCAGATTTTCTGAAAGGTAAGATGCGTGAGTATGGTGTGACAGATGCTTGGTCACCCGATCAAAATCCTGCAGTTAACTCCGGCCCCGATCGCGGCCATGCTCATCCAACTGATAAAATTATCCGGCCTGGAGATGTAATTCAGATCGATTTTGGTATAAAAGTTTATGATATGTGGGTGACCGATATTCAGCGCTTTGCATATGTACTTCATCCCGGGGAAAATGAGCCACCCGACGATATTCAGCGATACTGGCAAGTGGCAAGAGATGCCAACCGCATGGTTTTAGAAGTCATGCAGCCGGGAATTACCGGGTTGGAAGTTGACAGGGTTCAGCGAGACTGGCTTTTAGAAAATGGTTCTATGAACGTAATGTGGAATACGGGGCATCCGGTAGGATATGTAGCTCACGATGTGGGTCCAAGCCTTGGCGGTGCTCAGGAGGGTCGAGAGCCAAGTTCTACAGCACATGAACCGCTTCGCGTTGGAAATGTTTTTGCTTACGACGGATTTTTTAAATGGGAAATTGAAGGCGGTACAAAAACCATCTCTGTTGAAGAAATGGCTGTAGTTACTGAAGACGGAGCAGAATATTTAACCGAACCACAGGA
Organism: Balneolaceae bacterium; assembly: GCA_041747055.1. Lineage (GTDB taxonomy): Bacteria > Bacteroidota > Rhodothermia > Balneolales > Balneolaceae > SW132. The sequence continues at coordinate 19,905 of JBGTFX010000398.1, read as the reverse complement.
GGATTTGATTCTGATTTCCACCAATTAATGAATTCGGAAATAAGCAGATCTGATAAGTAATTTTTGAGAATTCTAATTGACTCAAAATTAATCTTAATAGTTTTTAAAACGATAAAGATTGAGAGATGTTATAGGTAAAGGTATGCTATGGAGATGAAGTGCTTTGCTGTTCAAGTCCTGTCTATTTTACGGTAATAATAAAAGCCCCTAAAAAGCTGATTACTTAATAGAGGCTGTATTTTAATTTAAATCTTAGTTTATTAGATACAATGGAGTAATGACTTTATGAAGTAATAAACAATCCGGCAATGTTATTTACTTCTTCCATCGTAAGTGGCTCATCCCATGCTTCTGTTATTGCGCTGTTGTTAACGTCAGTAACGTCAGGAACAAAAATACCCAATTGTGTCTCCACATTTTCCCCATCGTACGCAGCTTGAGTTTCCTCCGGCATTCCTTCACCTCGATTATCTCTGGTAATCCAACCTTTAAGTCCGCGCAAACGTCTAATTTCTGCCGCATGACGGGCTTCCACCGAGTGTATTTGCAATGCGGCTGTTAATATTTGTGCATTGCCTTGTACTGCCGGTGCCTGACCCTTGTAAGCACGCACTCCCGTATCCTCAAAAGCCTGAGATAACGCCAAAAATTGACCATAGTTATTGAAGGGGTCAAAAGCACCATCTACTGTAAAATCAAACGTTGGTTTTTCTATGGGCTCGCCTCCAAGTGAATCAATTGTGTCGATTAAAAAATCAACATGTTGTTGTTCATGTTTCTGAACCTGGTTAAAAATATCTGTTTCTCTTCCTTCCGGAATAAGGCCCGACTGTTCTATACCCATGATGTAATATTCATTTTCCAAATGCTCAAGGGTGAGTGCAAAATTCAGTACGTCAATGATTTCATCTGTTGACTGTGCCCTGGCGGGTGTTGATAATGCACTGATGAATCCCAATGGAAGTGCTGAAATAGCTAGCATTTTACTTGCCTTGGTCATCTTGCCAAATGCGTCTCTGCGATTTAAAAGCGTCTCTTTGGCCTCTTCATCAAGTATCTCTTCTTCAAATTGGCTTAAAAATTTAAGTAAACTCATAATAGTCTCTCTATAGGTTTTTAAAATGGTTATTCGGGTTGGGGAAGGTTGCTTCCGTTGAGTTGTTCAACAATAAAGTCCTGCGCTATTTCAAGAACTTCACTTGGCGTTCTTGTCATCTCAAGTCCATTATCATCGATAATGTCGTCTCCCGCGAATGCAGTGTTACTTTCGGCAATCATAGATCGTATTGCCGATGCGTGGCGTCCCTCTACAGAAACAATTTTTCCAGCCTGCAACAGGTAGTCAGGATTTTCAATTAATTGACCTGCTCCGTTATAAGCAGACACTCCGGTATCTTCAAGTGCCTGGGCGGTAGCGAGTACGCTTTCTCTGCTTGAAAAATCAACCGAATCAAAGTTAGGGGTCAAAGCAGGGATAATATCATCCGGTGCAACACTTGAGATAGCCGCTTCAAACCAATCGCGATGGGCAACCTCATGGTTACATACATCCGCTAAAATCTGTCTTTCATTATGACTCATTCCGCTATACTGTGAACCAAGTACCGCTATATAAAAGGCCGCTTCCAACTGTTCGAGTGCGTATGCGTAGTTCAAAATACCTACATCACCCGAGCCTAAGTTTATGCTTTCATCATCATGCTCACTAGTGGAAGTGCCATTGTTTGAGTTATTCGATTCAGTTGCGACATCTGTAAGGTTATCATCACAACTGATTATTCCGAACGATGCAACGGTAGCCGCAGATATCCCTGCAAATTTAAGGAACCTTTTTCGTGAGACCTCTCCATTCATACTTTTCGTAAGTTTATCATTATCCATATTGGCTCTCTTGATTAAGTTTATTATTTACATATCCATATACATCTAAATCTAAATGGGTTAACAACAAGTAACCTTATGAATGGGTATTTAAATTTTATAAATGTTTGGGAAAGGGATGCTTAATGTCGTTTTATTTATGACTTTCATGATAAATAGTTTGGTGATGTAAATCTTTTGATGAAAGCTTAACCCTTTATTTAATAAGCGTCATTTTTTTTGTTTCTGCATATAGTGTACGGCCATCTGCAGTGGTAACATTTAATCTATACAAGTAGACCCCGCTCGCCAGGTCGCCGGCATCCCATATTAGTTGATGTGCGCCTGCAGTTCTTGTTTCTCGCGATATGGTGGAAATCAGTCTGCCGGTGATGTCATAAACCATCAAATCTACCTGTGCAGGTACAGGTATTTCCAATAAAATTGTGGTGGTAAGATTAAATGGGTTCGGATAATTTTGATGTAATGTCCAGTTTTTGGGTTCTTGATAAGACTCTGAACCATCAGGTGTTACATTTCCTGTAAAATACTTTTGTGCAAGCAAAAACGCCTGTTCTCCGGTTTTTAGTCCTATTTTTCTACCGGGTATATCATCAATGGGAGGGTGTATTCCTCCCCATATTCTGGAAAGTGAAGATTGAGCGGCTGCATCGCGATAAGTAGCCCATTGTAGTTCAAGATCTTGACTCGGCCCGTTTTCAAACTCAAGATATTTATCCTGTTGAGCAAGAAACTGCCACATTCCTCCGGGAAAAAAAGGGTCGCCTGTAAAATATTCCAATATTACTGCCGCGGCGTGCGAATAGGTTGAATGCCCCGATACATATCCCGCAAAGGGAGGGGTTACAAATGTTGGCTGCTGATACGGCCACCAGTTTTCAGCCAGTATCCAGCCGACACCGGCGGTTTCAGTTTCTGGGTTATCAATGTGAGGGTGCCCCCTCCAGGTAAAGAATTTTATCTTGCCCACATGTTCTTCTAATCTGCCCGCAAGTGAATCATCCTCTTGCACTATCTCAATAAAACCATCAATGAGTGGAACACCATCGAGATGAAACGAAGCCTTCGTTGAATCCGATCGCTGACCGTTATCTGCAAGCCACCGCAAAACCGATATTGGTCGTACATAATCGTACCATCCTTTCACACTCCAGCTTGAAATTGCAGAATCATGCATTGCCGCACCTAATGCGAAATAGATTTTTAGATCCCACTCAAGACGAGAAAGCTCTACGCCCGTGCCACCAAATTGTCTTGAAATATCCGGATGATCTGATATACTGTTTAATATTGTAAACCAATGTCCCGGGGGCGTCTCAGATGCGGGCCCATCTGCCCAGTATTCACTAATTACACGCGTATAATCTCCTCTTAACACAATTTGAGGTGTGTAAGGGTTTCCTGTCACAGGATTTATATCATGGCCAAATGAATCCAAATTCTCCTCAATAAACCTATAATAATCGGGGTACTGATCAAATGAGTTAGGTAAGTCTCCGATCTTTCCCATTGATGCTGGCGAAATATCGATCAAAACTCCATCCTCAGGATCGTGATATGAGGCCCAGATCGGTACCCTAGTAAATGCCCAAAGAAATTGATTTGTAGACACTGAATCCTCAATATTTAAAAAAGGGGGTGATCCCGGATCATGGTAGACCGAAAACTGATACCCATCTCTTTCAAAAATATTTTTGTCACCGTTTGTCAAAGCAAAAGGCTGAACATCACCCCATTCAGGGCCCAAAAATTCCGGAGTATTATTTGAAAACACATTTCCGGATTGATCTATAAAAGTATCAAATGTTAGCGGCTGCCAGCGATTTGGATGTGTTAAATTAGGATTACCAGGTCCACTTGGTTTTAATGGATCATTCACGGGCTTATAAGCCTCATTTCCATAATCGATATATTCTTTTGAGCCGTCCTGTTTTCCAAATTGAATATAAGTTTCGGCAATAAAGTTACCGAGTGCAATAGGTGATCCTTCGGTGTAATTCATTCCGAAAATGGATATATCAAAACCCTTAGCAGCCATAAGAGAGTCTATTCTTTGCAAGGTACCTTCCGATCCGGGTGAAGACTTAAACCGATGCCGTATCAATCTGTATGCGGCATAACTTATAGCTTGTACACGGGCTTTCTTAATATCTGCTGGAAACGGAATACCATTAAATTCCGATCTGTATTCACCAACAGTTTTCCCCACCAGATAAGGTTCTGCAACTTCATCATAGATTGCCCAGGCATCATACATGGCTGCAGAAAGGTGAAAAAGATTTCTTGCGTGGACGTTTGGCCGCGCAAAATCATTACGGATCGCCTCTAGAAGTTGTTCATTCCATTCTTTGGCAATGGTAGGTTGCGCATAAACCTTAAATGGCATGACGCTCAATGGTATTAAAAAAGAAGTGTAAATTATAGCAAATTTTACGTAGCTAATCTTATTCATCTCAAAATGGTTCTCTATCAATTGTAAGCCTAAGGAGAATGAAGAGAAGGACAATCAGTTCATTTACGGACAATCGAGAACATGACTCTGACAGTGGTTTTTTTAATTCTTTAATTTGTAACATTTAGTCTCTCTCTTGATATTCTTGTCTACTTTATATTTAACGTAAATAATTGGTATCTAAAAATTTTTTTAATCGTCATAGCTTTATAAGAGTAGCAGAACCCATCAAAGCCTTGTATATTTATGGCTTAGATGTTCATCATTCATTCTGTCACTTCAAATAACTTACCATGATTACTACAATTATTATTATTGCAGTACTGCTGCTGATTTTTATCGCTTGGCCTGTTTCTATTTACAATAACCTTGTTACGTTGCGTAATCGATTGAAAAATGCGTTCTCGCAAATTGATGTGCAGCTGAAACGCCGTTACGATTTGATCCCAAACCTGGTTGAAACCGCCAAGGGATATATGAAACATGAAAGCGAAACACTTGAAGCTGTTATTCAGGCTCGTAACCAGGCGCAACAAGTTGAAAAACAGGTTGCAAATAATCCGGATGATGCTGCCGCGATGAAAAAGCTTGCGGGATCGGAACAGGCGTTGACCGGCGCTCTTGGAAAAATGTTCGCTCTGTCGGAATCCTATCCTGACTTGAAAGCCAATCAAAACATGATGCAGCTTTCTGAGGAATTATCTTCCACGGAAAATAAAATCGCTTATGCCCGTCAGGCTTTTAATGATGCGGTTATGACGTATAATACCGGACGGGAAAAATTTCCGAATGTAATTTTTGCCAATGCATTCGGCTTTAATTCTGCAGCTCAGTTTGAGCTCGATTCACCGGCAGAACGAGAAGCTCCATCGGTTTCCTTTTAGTAATATAATTGGTATTAAAAATCCCCCTTCCGCCGGTAGTCGGACATTGTTGAAGGGGGCGGCGAACGGAGTGAGCGGGGATGACTTGATGAGCGTTGATTTAAACGAAACATTTGGCTTCGAGTTCACTTTTTATCATCCCCCATTGCCCTCCGCCGGCTGGCGGAGGGACACTCCTTAAAAATGTCATAAAGATTTAAAAACTATGGATTTTTTTCAGGCACAAGAACAAGCTAAAAATAAAACGTGGAAGTTGATTCTGCTCTACGTTTTAGCTGTTTTTACACTAATTATCGCAGTTTATTTGGTAGTACTCTTTCTCTTTGCCTATCAGCAGGGTGGAGTTAGTGAAATTTGGAATCCCGCTCTCTTTTTTACAGTCTCTACGTTTACCATTCTTTTAATTTTGGTCGGAACGATTTCTCGGGTTATGCAGCTCCGAAAGGGTGGGGCAGCCGTGGCTGAAATGCTTGGGGGAAGAAAGCTGGATCCTTCCACAACGGATTTTAAAGAGAAACAGCTTCGCAATGTAGTGGAAGAGATGTCTATAGCATCCGGTCTGCCGGTTCCGGATATATATATCCTGGATAATGAACCGTCTATCAATGCGTTTGCGGCCGGATATGGTCCGCGCGATGCTGCCGTTGGCGTAACCAGGGGTACGCTTGATCAACTGAACCGGGATGAGCTTCAGGGAGTAATTGCCCATGAATTCAGCCATATTTTTAATGGCGATATGCGGATAAATATTCGGTTGATTGGAATACTAAACGGAATTCTTCTTCTCCACTTAATGGGAATGATTTTAATGAGAAGCAGCTTTTTTGCCGGACGGGGACGAAGCTCGAGAAATAATAAAGATGGCGGAGCAATGGCCATTTTAGTTTTGGGAATTTCGCTCATCATTATCGGGTATATCGGGATGATTTTTGGCAGGATGATTCAAGCCGCAGTTTCCCGACAGAGAGAATATCTGGCAGATGCAGCGGCTGTGCAGTATACTCGGAATCCTGATGGGTTAGCCGGTGCTCTGCGCAAGATTGCGAGTAAAACGGGGAGTGGGTCAGAATTGGAGGATGGTCACGCAATGGAGCTGAGCCACCTGTTTTTTGCTAATAGTTATAAATCGGCAATGAGCAGTTTACTGGCATCACATCCGCCAATCGAAAAGCGAATTATGGCAATTGATCCGTCTCACGATGCACATAGCGCCAAGGAAAGTGAGCGTGTAAGAAAACGAATGGAGAAATATCGTGTGGAGCAGCCGAAAAGTGGCGGTGGATCTGCAAAGGACGGTGATGGATTTGGTGAACTGTTTCGTCCGGAATTGATTCTTGCTGCAGTGGGTACTCTGGGACAAAATGATCTCTCTCATGTGCAGAAAGTTATGAAAGAACTGCCGGATGATGTGACCAATGCAATACATAATACACTGGATGCAGAAGCATTAATTTATGGACTGCTTTTATCAGGTGATAAAGAGGTGAGTGTTAACCAGTTAGCAACAATAAGTAACCACAGTGGGGAAGAGGTGGCTCAGGCTGTTGAAAGAGTTCAGCCAATGCTTAAAAAAGTAAAACCGGAATGGAATTTACTTGTTGTTGATTTATCGATTCCTGCCTTGAAAGGAATGAGTAAAAAGCAGTATCAACAGTTTAAACACACTATTGAGGAGTTGATAAAAGCCGATGATACTGTATCAGTATTTGAATTTGCTCTTGAAAAAGTAATTTTTCACAGTCTTGAGGCTGAGTTCAACAAAAAACCTGAACCCAAGATTAAGTATCATAATCTGAAGCCAATGGGTCGTGAACTTTCGCTGTTATTATCCGCGTTGGCTCATTCATCTGACGGTGATAGTCAAAATGCATGGGACGCTGCTTTGAAATCGATTGAAAAAATCAGGCCGGATGATATGGAGCTTCTGGATCTCGAGGAGTGCTCTTTTGAAAATATTGATAAAGCGATTGAGGCATTTGCTCAATCTGCCAGACCGGTTCAGAAATATGTTCTTTCAGCGGCTATTCATGCAGTAGCGGCCGATGGCGTGATGTCTCGTAAAGAGATTGAGTTACTCCGAGCAATTTCAATTTCAATCGATTGCCCATTGCCTATTATGGCGCCTTAAACCATTAAACAAACAACCTGCCATCCCGAGGAATCGGGAGGGCAGAGTTGTGAGAATTGAATACATTGATTGCTGAACTCTTTGTGTAAATATTTTCTATTTTTAAAAGATCCGTCAGACGGGTAATGACAAACTAATTTTTTTAAAACCGTAAGAGAAAAGATCATGGCTTCCGTAGATATTGTAAATGAAATCAACCCGCAAGAAGTAGATAACGCGGTGAATAACACGCTAAAGGAAGTAGAAACCCGATATGATTTTCGCGGACTACACACTGAAGTAGAGTTTAAAAAGAAAGATAACCGAATAGATTTACTGGCTGCAGAAAGCATGAAATTGCAGGCTGTAAAAGATATGCTGATCAAGCATTTTGTAAAGCGGGGACTCGAGCCAAAAGTATTGGAATTTGGTGAAGAAGAAGGAAGCAGTTCAGGGTCAGTGAAACAGTCTGCTTCTATCAAGGAAGGAATTGACCGTGAAACGGCAAAGAAAATCGTGAAAGAGATTAAAGCTGCAAAACTGAAAGTTCAGCCGGCTATTCAGGATGATCAGGTTCGGGTTTCAGGCAAAAAAATTGACGATCTCCAGGAAGTGATGAGAATTCTTAAGGGCAAAAATTTCGGAATTCCTCTTCAGTTTACAAATATGAAGTGAATGCTTGAAGCCTTATCAGAGGGTTTCCTATTTCTTGATTCAGACTATAGGATGATTAAAGTCTTCCTTCTTTAGTAAAGCCTTTCTTTTGTCCTTTTTTGCTCGCCCAAAAATGGACGGAAAAAGAAAGAAAAGAACTCCTCGCTCCGGTGTTTACACACAAGCTTTGTCGGAATTCATATGCCGGCTCTCGTCCAACAGCTTTTCTTTGATTAGGGGTTAAATGTCTTTTGGTAGATCTACATTAACGGATGAATTCAATAATGATGAATTGTTTGGCTTAAACCCACTGCAGACTGCCACTGCAAACTGGGTCCGTCTACACTAATCAGAGGCCGGTTTATTTTAGAGGCATTGCGTTCATAATCAGAAAGATGAACTAAACCTCTACATCATAAACCCGTATTGAATGACCCATATCGGGGTTTTTGTGAATAGCGTAAATCCGATTATCAATCACTTTCTTGATCTCATCGAATTCATGTATCAGAAATTTTCCGGTGACGTTTCCATTTCTATCGACTATCACAATTTCATTTCCATTTTCACTTTTATCTGTGTGTAACCAAAAGTGAGATTCTGAAGGCCAAAGATCTAAAAATGGGGGTTTTACCTCGTGTAACCTTTGTTCGATTTCACGCTGAATGTCTCTATCAGTATCGCGGAAAACGTAGTCAATATCATCGCCGGTAATGGAACGGGAAGTCACGGATAACTGAATTTCATTTTGTAGAGTATGGTTTTTGTCGAATATTTGAATAGTAAAACTCTCGGGCCGGGCAATGAGGTAGTTCCCATCAGATAAAACCTTCATCCTGTCAGTATACCGGTAAGGTATTGTGTTTATCCTAAATCCACCACCCATACTGGTGAGGTGAGGGAATGGCGACTGTAGTATGTGAAGCGAATCTTGTAAGGTTTGATTTCTATCATTAACTAATGCCACCGGATATTTTCGGTAATCAACCGGATTTTGAATCAGTTCATCTACATTTCGGATTACATTTCTCGCGGTAGCAAAATATTCGCCATCTGTCCGTAGCCCTAAAATTTGAAAACTACTTGATCTATCATCAGCAGATACTGTACGTTTATATGTATAAATTCCTCTTTCATCTGATTCGAAGTAATCCCTTCTTGAACCCTGTTGGTCTACTAATAGTGTGCCATTTCCCGCATCAGTAATAAAAAAGAAGTTGGATAGTTCGCCCGGGCCACCTCCCTCAGTAGCTATGGTTTGAAGGTGTTCTCCTGTGGGTGAAAACTGTTCCAGCGTATTACTTCCCCAGTCAGACACAATTATCGATCCATCAGGCGATACAAAAAGCTCACTCATTTGTGCAGGAAAGTAATTTTCACTTTCTCCAATTTCCATTACCAGTTCAAATGGAATCTGAGAAAGCGTAGAATAATCAATTTCACCTTCTGCATCGCCACTATTGCTGCAACCAGTTAGGATTGAAAAGGGGTAAAGAAAAATAATTAGTAATAGGGGTCTCATAGGCCTACTGTGTTTAGTTTAAAGATTCTACCCCTAATCTTTAACTAATTCAACCTTGATATTAGAATTGTAATTTTCGGATGAAACCTGTCAGGTTTGGATCTGACTTATGACTATTAATCTAAGGAACCGCCTGTTGCAACCAATTTTCGGGGTTCACATTCTGACTCCCGTCACGGATTAAAAAGAAAAGCACTTCTCCACGCATAGAATTTTGATCTCCCGATAATCCAATTACATCTCCTTTTTGGAGTACCTGATTTTTACGGACAAAAATACTGCTCAGATTCCCATAAGCCGTTTTATAATTGCCATGATTCACCAAAACAACCTCTCCTAAATCACGAATAGACATCACCTCATATACAAAGCCATCATTTACAACCCGAACTGTTGATTGTGGAGGAGCGGCTATATCTACTCCGGGATTATTTGTGCGGGTTCCTAAAACAGGGTGAACCCGAAGTCCAAACTTCTCGGTAATTGTCCCGTTTTCTACAGGCCAGGAAAGATTACCTTTGGCAACGGAGAATTCATCTTCAAATGCTTGCAATTCGTCGTCACTAACTCCGCTTTCACGCAATATAGGGGTGGAATATCGTGCCTCGGCTGCGCGTCGCTCATCATCATCTTCAATATTTCCAGCCTCTGCAAGCAAGCGTTGACGCTCCCTTTCCGCTTCTTCAATTCGCTCTTCTTCAGCCATTAAATCATCGAGGGCACTATCTAGCTCATCCAGCTGACTCTGGCGCGTTGCTACCTGACTTCTTAAATTTTCCTGATCCTGTTTCAACAGATCAACATTTCTGCTTTGTAGATTTTCCTGTTGTTCAAGTTCTCCTTTTTCTTGTTCAATAGACGCGATCGCCTCGCGATTTCTTTCACGGGTAAACTGCAGGTCTTCCTTTGATTCCTCAAACTGCTTTTGTGCGAGTTCAATTTTGTTGGCTTGAGCCTGTCGGTGCTGATCAAATTTGCTTAGATAATAGGATCTAACCAGAAGCTGATTCACTGAGGTTGATGTTAATATCAACGCTAATTCGGTTGAGCGGCCGTGCTTATACAGATAAGTTAGGGTAGATTTGTACTCATTTATGAGTGTAGTAAGCTGCGTTTCCAGCTCATTTAAATTGGCTTGTACAATGGTAATCTCTTCACTTATTTGAGACTGCTCTTGTTCCATCTGCCTGATTTTTTCTCCCTGCAGAGTTATAAGCCTTCGCAGCTGTTCGTACTGTTCATAAATCTGTTCGTACTGTTGGGTAGTTGCACCAAGTCGCTCATTGTACGATTGTATCTGCTGCTCAAGGTTTTGTATTTGGCTCCGGGTAGTGCTCTGTTTATCAATAATTTCACTTCTGCGATCTTCATAACTCGACTGGGCAAACATCACCGAGGGTAAGATCGGCAGCAGAAAAAGCAGAATAAATAGGTATCGATAGTTCATTGGCGATAAATAGGAATATTATCCGGCAGGTCAATGGTCAGCGGAGGCAATGATTGATTAACTTCAAGCCGCTGAACCAATAGCGTTGCCCGCGATTTTTCGTCACGGCTTAAAATCGTCATTTTTCGCGGTAGTTGAAAATTATCAATCTCTCCATACCCTTCGTACTCTATTTTTCTATACGGTGCCATGGGAGAATTTACGGATTGATGAACCTCTAAAATCAACCCATCGGATTTAGAAACGGTTACGGTTGCACTGTTTCGTAAAAGTACGATGAATGAGTTTCCATTATCAAAAATGGTGTCAATTTCATCCCGGGTGATCGTAAAATTAAAAAGATCCAGCATATTTAGTGATGCAATGGAACCAACACTGGTTAGATCGCTTTGGGCTACAGATACTTTCTCAGCATATTTATCCACCCGATTATAAATGAGAAGTGAATCACCATCCACTAAAATTTGTCCTCCCTGAATGCCTACACTGGTTCGAATATCAATGAGGCTGGCGGTTCGGTTTGATTGAAATTCGAGCGTAACTCTGTCACTATTTCCCGGTTCACTAATGAGCGCACGGCCCACTCCATTAATGGTTTCAAGATTGCTACTGTAATCGGGAATGAGTTCAAGAAGTTCATCTGCTGTGATGGAGGCAACATTCAAATCTCCGGTATCGGTTGCTAATCTTGGTGAACTGCAGGCAGAAAATAGAATTACTAAAAGAATAACCGAGAAAAGGGACTGGATTATTTTCACTTTTGAGCCGTTTGAATTCGTTCTTTCAGGTACTCTCTGTCTGAGTCTAACTCAAGAGCTTTGTTCCACCACCTTATGGCATGATCGATTTCGTTCAGGGCATTATACACATCACCAAGATGCTCGTAAACTTCAGCGCTTGCATCGCCGGTTTCTACCGATCGTCTGATATATTCCAGCGCCTCATTGTACTTGCCAAGCTTGTAATAAATCCACCCCACCGTATCAAGATAAGCTGCATTTTCCGGTTCAAATGAAATGGCTTTTCTGGAAAGTTCCTCTGCATACTCAAGCTGTTCACCCCGCACTGACAGATAATAAGCGTAATTATTCATAGCATTGTGATTGTTGGAATCGAGCCGAAGGGCTCTTTCATAATTCTGTACAGCTTCATCCCATTGGTCGAGATCCTGCTTTACATCACCAAGAGTTCCGTGAATCACCGACCTGAAATTTCGGTTCGCCGGGGCCATCGTAGCATTTTCAAGCCATTCGGCTGCTCTCTCAGATTGATTTTCGAGCATAAATGCTGCGCCTATAAAAAACTGAATATAAGCATCATCTGGAGCGTTTTTGTTGGCTGATTCAGATAATTCAATAACCTGGTTGTACTCTTCTATAGAGAACAGTACTTGCATTCGCTGCCTCCAGGCACCGGGTTCAGTGGGCATTAATTCGTTTACTTTCTCAAGTTTTTCAAGTGCGTGATCCAACTCATTTCGTTGAAGGAAGAACTCGGCAGCTAACAATTGTGCAGGACCATAATCAGGCTCATTTTCGCTGAACGATAACAAAACATCGGTCGTCTGCGAAGTCAGGGTTTGATCAACCGGATTTTGCTGATGCTGTGAATACATAAACCGAACAAGCTCCAGCTTTTGGGATGGATAGATTAGCGGGTCTTCCAGCATGGCTACAAAAATGTCGCCCAGTTCATCCCATTCTGATTGATTTATATAAATTTCGGCCAGCATAAGAAGCGTTTGCGGATCACGGGAATTGCGATTCCGAGCGTCCAGTAAAACATTCAGCGCTTTTTCTTCCTCACCAATTTCCAGGTAGTACTGACTGATGGCCCTAAGTGTAGTCAAATTTCCCGGATTGATTTTCCGCATCTCCTGAAGTTCAGCCATAGCCGAATCTTGTTGTTGGAGGGCATTGTAATTCCTGAATTTACGAAGGTGAAGTTCAAAACTACTACCCAATCGATCAATGATTCGGGTGTAAATCTCATTGGCTTTCTCAAGCTCACCAAAATTCATATAGCTCTCTGCGAGTTGATACAGGATGTCCGCGTCGTTGGGATTGTATTCAAGTGCTTTTGTATAGGAGTTAACAGCGGCTTCATGTCTCCCTGACCGAGTATAAATTTCTGCCAGTTTCAGATGATACCATTTGTTTTTAGGTTCCAGACTGGCTGCCGATTCTCCATAATATGCGGCATTTACATAATCACCCGTGGCAAGGTACACATCAGCCAGGGCAAAATTAACGCCCGCTTGATTGTGCAGCTTCAAATGTGCGGCGGTTAAATAATCTAGAGCGCGCTCATACTCTCCATTTTCAAAATGAACAATTCCCTCAATGTAGGCTTTCGTGGCTCTCGAAATTTCCTCAGAAGACGTACGCGAATCCTGAGCAAATAAATTGCCCGACCATTGAAGAAAAAACAGAAGTATAAATAAAGCCAAAAAGTTTTTCATAATGAAGATAGTCTGCGATGAACTAACGGAATATACAATCTTTATGGTATAAGGCTGATTGCAATCAGCGTAAAATTAGCTGATGGCTCGCCTGAATGAATTTAGTTTTTTAAACGAGGTCAGCATTCGCGACCCATACCAGCTAAACCACTCACCATCTACCAGTAAAACCGACGAGTTAGGACAAACCTCGGAAATTTCCTGAATGTGTTTGTCCTTAAACGGAAACGGTTCACTGCTAAGTAAAATAACGTCCGGCTGCAGATCATTCATCTGTTCAAGGGATATTTTTGGGTAGCGACGTTCATCACCAAAAACATTCACCAGATTCCACTCCGAAAGAACTGAGTGAACATAGGTGTCACCTCCGACTGTCATCCACGGATTTTTCCAAATCAAGTACGCCACAGATAATGGTTGCTCATCCGGGCATGCATCAAATTCTCTCTGTATTGCGTTGATCAGTTCATTCGCCTCATCTAACACATCACACCGTTTCCCAATTTGATGAATGCCAAAAAGTGCCTCTTCAATCGTAGAAATTTTCGTCACCATCACCTCAAAATCCTTCTGCAGTTCTTCCACATCCTTTTTTCTGTTTTCTTCGTGGTTCGCAATAATCAGGTCCGGCTTGATGGATTGAATCTTTCCAATTTTCGGATTTTTGGTCCCGCCAATAATGGGGACGGATTCAACATCACTTTTTGGGTGGATACAAAAACGCGTCCGTCCCACAACTTGATCGCCAAGACCAAGATCAAACAGTAGCTCGGTCAAAGATGGAACAAGGCTTACAATGGATTGATTTTTCATGGGAAAAATTTTAGATAAACATTAAATAAAAGATAAGAAAATGATCCATCTATATATCAATATCAAAACTGCTTCAAAAACTGCACTGCCTGATTTACATAACCGCCACCAAAAAGATTTACATGAACCAGCAGTGGATACAAATTGTAGATATCTATCCTGTCCTCAAATCCCGGTTCAAGCGGCTGTACCGATTCGTACCCGTCATAGAATTCCGGTGAAAATCCGCCAAACATTTTGCTGAAGGCAAGATCCATTTCCGGGTGACCATAATAGACAGCGGGGTCAATTAATACGGCTTTTCCTGCTTCGTTAAACATGTAATTTCCGCTCCATAAATCGCCATGCAGCAGGGAAGGGGCACAGGGTGGCAGGAGATCTTTAAGTTGAGAAGAGAGTTGCCCCCAGTTCGAAAGAATTTCCACGTCCATTTTTCCCGAATCTATAGCCATTTGCAGCTGCGGGTTGATGCGCTCCTCGATAAAAAAGGAGTCCCAGCGTTCGTGGCGGTGATTTTTCTGTGGCAGGCTGCCAATATAATTGTCTTCATCAAGCCCAAACGTTTCGGTTTTGGTTTGATGAAGTCTTGCCAATTCTGCACCAAATTGGAAGGAATCGCCATGTGGACTTTTTTTGATGAACTCCATCAACAAAAAGCCGGGCATTTTCTTTTTCGGTCGACCTACTTCAATCACCTCAGGAATAATAATATCTGATTTTACCGTCCGCAGGTGCATAAGCCCTTCGGCTTCCTTTTCAAAAAAATCATCCGGCGCATCTCTATTCCATTTCAGGAAATAATCCCCCTTATCTGTAGAAAGCTTTACAGCCTGATTAATACTTCCACCGGAAACAGTTTGTGTATCCAGCAGCTTGATGTTCAGCGAATGGGAAATAAAATCGATAATTTCGTTAGGTATCATAATTCTCACTTGTTTTTAAATTGAGCCACAAAGGGCACTAAGATCACAAAGGGAGATAGGGGAAAACCTGTTAGGTTTTTTCTAACCTGACAGGTTTAAAGTCTGATCTACTTACTTCAAAAATGCTTTCCCATTTACCACTGTCCTCCTGTGCTGCGTGTTTTCACTTCGTGGGAATCGCCTTCGGCTCGGAACGCAGTCCCGAACTCGCTTTCGGGGCTCCCCGTGGTTAAATACTCTAAAATTTGCAAAATCGTGCCACTTCTCAAATTCCCATAAATCCTCCTCCTCAATCCACCCCTCTTTGTGCCCTTCGTGACCTTTGTGGTTAATCCTTTTCAATCTGCTTTTCCAATTTATCCAGTAACGCTTCACAGCTCCGGTACACAATATCATAAACATCCTTAAAACCATCCATTCCACCGTAATAAGGATCAGGCACCGCCTTCGTTCCGGGCTGAGGATCAAACTCACGCATCAAGAACAGCTTGCCGGAATAGTCATTTTTGATGTCCAGCTTCTGAAGGTTGTCAAAATTTTCGTGATCCATCGCCAATATCAGATCAAACTCCTTCAAATCATCCGGCTCAAATTTTCTTGCCCGAGAAAGCAGCTGAATGCCATGCTTATTTGCTATCTCCTGACTTTTACTGTTGGCTCCCTCCCCAATATGATAGGCGCCTGTACCCGCTGAATCCACATAAAAATAGGAACCCAATTCGCGCTCTTTTACCAAATGCTGAAAAACTCCCTCGCCGGTAGGGCTCCGGCAAATATTTCCGAGGCAGACAAAACAGAGGCTAAAAGGACCTTCTTTGGTGATTGGTTTATCAAATGGTGTGGGCATGACTTAAATCTGGTTGTAAGTATATTTATAACTTAAAGATTGGCGGAATTACGACCAGATTCAAGGGGGAATTGATTATCAAATTTGTCGTATGGTTAATTCAATCCTTTCTATTTCCTGAGAAGAGTTGTCTAAAATAATCGATAAAATAGTCGTGTCGGAAATGATTGGTCGATTGTCATCATCATATTTCATATCTCCATTTTCATCAGTAACCGCAACATAGAAATGAATTTGATTATTTCTTCTAAGCCTAAAGGCTTCGGGATATGATTTCCTGAGATCTGCTATTTTCATTTTTGGTAATACTTTTTCCCCTCGAATTGACAACCAAAACTGTTGGTCGGAAATAGTCATTTTACTGAGTTCATAATTTCCTGTTATTGAAACATATTCAAAAGTTGCCCCTCCATATTCTAAAATTACAGTATTACCCATAAAATCATGATCTTCTATAAAAGAAAGGGGCTCACCAAGAGACTGATCAAAAATAGTCCAATTGTCAGGTTTGATCAGTTTACCTAAACGGATGGAATCCTTGACCAATATTTGGTCAAACTCTTGAGAAGTTAATATGGCAACTTCTTGATTCGTTGTAGTTTTTGCAGTTTTATTCTGAGCATCACAATTAAAAACAAGTGCAAGAGTAAATATTACAGAGGTGAAAATTATTAGTGAAGTTTTCATAAATGTAAATTGCGCAAAAAAATATCCAATAAATTAATATGATAGATAAGGGTTAGAGGCTATAGTTGACTTCCTGGACAATATTGGTCTCTTTATACAATTCTCCACATAAAGTTAATTTCAGTAATTAATCCAGTAGAGGGATCAAACTTGACGGAAAGATATTCATTTTCCGAAGTCATTAGATCCCCAGATTCATGATATCGAGGGTTTCCATCTGCATCGGTTTCATATATTTTTATGGAAAGGGTGGAATCCGCTTCATTTCTTGAATGGCTAAAGAAAGCCGCTTTTTCAATATCATCTCCAACTTGAAGACGCTTTCCTTTTACTGTGAGATAAAAACCTGGTTCAGTGATTGTGATATTGGTCAATGTAAAATCATCAGGCTTCCCATAATCGGAATACCGAAAATTAGCTTCTTTGTAAGAAATGATTTTAGATTTATTTACAAATTCATCTTTTTCTTCTTTTTGGAGAGGGTCTCCTAATCGTTCTTCTAAAAGATCCCAGGATTCTTCATGAGTTTTGAGTTCCTGTATCGTGATTTTTCCAAGTAATGTAATTTTGGCGAAATCTAGTTCTGTAATTGGTTCTTTTTTCAGGTCTTGACCAAGACATGAGATTGCATTTGCTAAGAAAATGATAATCAGAAAAGGTAAATATTGTGTTTTCATGGTTTTTTGAATATAAAATTAGCAGTTATTAGGTGGAATAGGATTTCCAGATGAATCAAATTTAGTAGATAAATAGCCTTCGGGATTATGAGTATTCCAGTTATTCCAGTTTTGGCCGGAGACAGATGTTCTAACTTCAATATGAACATGAGGAACAATATTCTCACCTGCTGCATTACCAGTGTTACCTGTTTTACCTATTTGATCAAGGGCATTTACAATTGATCCATTATTTATTAAAATTTCATTTAAATGAGCGTGCATTATATAAATTGTCTGTCCAGTATAATTACTCGCAATAATTATAAAATTACCTAAATCTACGTGATTTTCTATTGTACTATATACAACTCCCTGAAACATTGAATAAAGAGGTGTGTTTAAATTGGCTTTAATATCCAAGCCATTATGTGTTCGGCCATTGTTGCGTCCAGCGCCATATCGTCCGCCTTCAATGCCTTGATTTTCAGTAGGAGCTATCTCGGGATTCAATACAGGGTCTCCTGTACATGGTAATGGCTCCTCACATCCGGCAGGGAGAAGAGTTCCGCTACAGTCGTCTCCAGTGCCACCGCCACCTGAAGATCCTCCACCTGAAATGCTGCAATCGTAAGTTGGATCATTACAAGGGTCATTAAATCCACCGCCATCATCGGGCCAACTACCTCCTCCATCATCACCTCCACTGGTACAAATATCTATTTCGCACAAGCCCCACATTTCAAACTCCGGATAATATGCAGTGCATTGCTCTCCTTCCAAATATTCGTAACAGCTGCTCGAGTTCATCATTAGTGGATCAGAGTAAACGGATTCTGTTGTGGATTTATCTTGCTTATTGTTACCGGAACCTGATCTTAACCATCGATTCATAAGAGCTTCCACTTCAGGAACATCTGGAACAATTGCTTCAAATCGCCTGATTGTAGTCCCCTCTTTGTTAGAAAGGTTATAGACATAAAACCGTGTTTCTCCTTCTGCTTTTGCCACAATTCCCGGAGGAAATGATAAAACCATCTCATTAAAATCATAAACACTATTTTCGGTTTTTTGAGTATCTAATGTAATTGCTACTCCAATATGGTTAATGTGTTCTTGCGATTTAGTTATTGACAATAAATGACTTAGCAAAGTAGTAGGAGCTTTCTGTACTGATGTAATAGAATTAACAGCAAAAGTTGGATGATCGAATTCAGGGGTGATTGATTTCCCTGATTGATTGATATTTGTTATGGGATTAATAACATCATCTTCCATTTCTGAAAAAGAAGTAGGGGTTTGTTCACAACTTGAGCCAACTAATAATAATATGATGAGTAAAATACTTGAAGAGAGAAATCTCATAGAAGCTAATTATTTGATGAATATATTTAATAATAGTCTCGATTAACTACTTATAAGAGGAGTTTGAAAGTCGAAATGTCACAAAATAATTTTAATGTGAAGCATTAAATATTATTAACTCTTTGCAGAACATATAGTTATAGAATGATTAATTTTTGAGTAGAAAATTTAAAATCACAGCGATTTTTGTGAAAAGCTATATTGGCCAATTTTTACCACGTCATTTCACCAAAATTTCTAACCTGACTTTAACCCATTCACCCTCTATATTAGCGCGCTGATTTAGATGGAGTATAAAAAATGAGCCGTACACAGCTATACATTCCATTCGATTTCGTATATTTGGCACTTATTTGCAATTTCCTAAAAAAGAACGAACACGTTCTGTATGAGTAAAAAATTCGAAGAAGTTAAACAGCTTGCATATCCTAAAGCTGAGGTAGAAATACTAAACTGGTGGAAAGAGAATAAAATTTTTAAAGAAAGTCTCGATTCACGTGCAGATGGTATTTCTTTTACGTTTTACGAGGGTCCTCCCACAGCAAATGGAAAGCCCGGGATCCATCATGTAATGGCCCGGACGGTAAAAGATCTGTTTTGCCGATATAAAACGCTGAAGGGTTTTCGGGTAGAACGCAAAGCCGGATGGGATACCCACGGCCTGCCGGTAGAAATTGAAATAGAAAAAGAGCTGGGTCTTGAAGGCCGTTCA
Organism: Balneolaceae bacterium; assembly: GCA_041747055.1. Classification (GTDB taxonomy): domain Bacteria; phylum Bacteroidota; class Rhodothermia; order Balneolales; family Balneolaceae; genus SW132. The sequence goes on along the minus strand of JBGTFX010000398.1, from coordinate 494 downwards.
CAAGTTGAAGAATATGGTATGGCGGAATACAACGCCAAATGCCGTGAAAGTGTGCTTAAATATAAACATTTATGGGATGATTTAACCCAGCGCATGGGCTATTGGGTGGATCTGGATGAACCCTATATCACATTTGAAAACAATTATATTGAATCCGTTTGGTGGGCTTTTAAGCAGCTTTACGATAAGAATTTAGTTTACAAAGGGTATAAGATTCAGTGGTATTCACCCGGGAGCGGTACGGTGCTTTCTTCTCATGAAGTGAGTCTTGGTTATAAAGAAACTCAAGATCCTTCCATTTACGTGAAATTTCCGGTGGATGGCGAAGAAAATGTATTCTTTTTAGCGTGGACTACTACGCCATGGACGATCATTTCCAATATGGCACTTGCGGTCGGGAAAAACATCGAATACGTAAAAATCAAAGTTCAGGAAGATGGCAAAGAGGAATTTTATATCCTTGCCAAGGATAGCATAGGGAATGCCATCGATCA
>JBGTFX010000397.1:0-9462 GCA_041747055.1 Balneolaceae bacterium | reverse complement strand
GCGAGATATTTAATGCTGCATGGAATGAAAACTGGGGCTTTATTCCGCTTTCCGAAGCAGAATTCGATTACTTGGCAAGTGATCTAAAAACGATTGTTGATGATAATTTCGCGCATATAGCTGAGGTTGATGGTAAACCGGTAGCATTTTCAGTTGCGTTACCAGATTATAATCAGATCTTTCGCAACATGGATGGCAAACTTTTTCCAACCGGTATTTTTAAATTATTGTGGTATCGAAAAAAAATAAACAAAGTTCGAACAGCTTTGATGGGAGTTATTCCTGAATTTCAAGGGAAAGGCATTGATTCTCTTCTGCATAGAGAAGCTATTGAAAACGGTCTTTTATATGATATGTATGCATCAGAAATTGGCTGGATATTGGAAAGCAACGTGCAAATGAACAGAGTTGCGGAAAAAATCGGGGGAGCTCCTGATAAAAGATATCGGATGTATTCAAAAAAGCTCTGAGTAGTTTCCATCTTCCTTTCTGATTGAGCTCTAAAAACACTATATTTTGCGAGTAATTAATTCCAAAATTTAGTGAAATTTATGAGTGACTATCGTGTAGAGAAAGATTCAATGGGCGAGGTTAAAGTCCCCTCCAATGCATACTATGGTGCACAAACTCAGCGTGCAGCCGATAACTTTCCGGTAAGTAACCTTCGGTTTAGCAGGGAGTTTATTGCAGCTTTAGGTCTTGTAAAGAAAAGCGCTGCCAAAGTAAATGAAGAGCTGGGTTTATTGGATCATGATATTTCAAACGCAATTCAAAAAGCTGCCCAAGAAGTAATTGACGGGAAATTTGACGACCATTTTGTTCTCGATATTTTTCAGACAGGATCAGGCACTTCTACAAACATGAATTCCAACGAAATTATTTCTCGTCGTGCCAATGAACTTTATAACGGAAATGAAGGAACCATTCACCCAAATGATCATGTAAACTATGGTCAAAGTTCGAATGATGTAATTCCAACTGCAATTCGAATCGCAGCTTGTGTATCAGTTGAAGAAAAGTTAATCCCTGCACTTAATCATCTCCGTGAAGAACTACTTAGTAAAGGGAATGAATTAAAAGATATAGTAAAAACCGGCAGAACCCATTTGATGGATGCCATGCCAATTACTTTTGAGCAGGAGTTTAGTGGGTACGCAAGACAAATTGAATTGGGAATTGAAAGAGTAAAATCAGCCGGGTCTCGTTTGTTGGAACTCCCTCAAGGGGGGACAGCAGTAGGTACAGGAATTAATACCCACGCAGATTTTGGGGATAAATTTGCTGCTGAAATTGCAAAAAGTACCTCATTGCCTTTTAAAGAAGCAGAAAATCATTTTGAAGCACAAGCAACGGTTGACGCCCCCGTTGAATTAAGTGGGCAATTGAAAACCATTGCTGTTGGTTTGATGAAAATTGGAAACGATTTTAGATGGATGAATTCCGGGCCAAATGGTGGATTGGGTGAAGTTCAGCTAAAAGCATTACAGCCGGGATCATCTATAATGCCGGGTAAAGTAAACCCGGTGATTGAAGAATCACTCACAATGGTTTGTGCTCAGGTTATTGGAAATGATACCACTATTACTGTTGCCGGCCAATCAGGGAATTTTGAACTAAATGTTATGTTGCCTGTTGTGGCTCATAATCTATTGGAATCAATTTCTTTAATTGGCAATGCGGTCAGAAACTTTGCGGATAGATCCGTAAATGGATTATCAGCAAGGAAAAATATAATTGAAGATATGGTGGGACGTAATCCAATTCTTGTAACGGCTTTAAATCCACTTATTGGATACGATTTAGCCGCACAAATTGCTAAAAAAGCATTTAAGGAAAACAGGCCAGTATTCGATGTGGCCAAAGAAATGACCGATATGTCTGACGCTGAACTTAAAAAGGCATTAGACCCAATGAATATGACGAAAGGAGGTTTTGCTGATTAATAATCAGTAGTTGTAAAAGCCCATTTATTTGATGAAGGATGAGCTAGAAATAAACCGATTAAGCATCGGGAAAAGTAGTTATTGAAAAACTAAAAGTAATTATGTCAAGTACCCAAATAAAGAGTAAGTATTCGAAAAAGCAGAAAGCTGAAATCCTTAGCGACTATAGAATTGCTAAAACAAGTCGCAGTATATCTTTATTGGGACGTCGTGAGGTATTAACCGGTAAAGCGAAATTTGGCATTTTTGGCGACGGTAAAGAGTTGCCTCAGCTTGCCATGGCAAAGTATTTTCAAAAGGGAGATTTTAGATCTGGGTACTACCGTGATCAAACTTTTATGCTGGCTATTGATCAACTTACTATTGAGCAATTTTTCGCACAGCTTTATGCCAATCCGGATGTAAAACAGGAGCCCAATTCAGCGGGACGCCAAATGAATTCTCATTTTGCCACACGCCTTTTAAATGAAGACGGAAGTTGGAAGAATCTGATGGAGACAAAAAATACAGCTGCTGATTTGTCACCTACTGCCGGGCAAATGCCAAAACTGTTAGGTCTTGCTCAGGCATCGAAATTATACCGCAATGTAGAAGAACTAAAAGACTTTACTTCATTTTCAAGTAAAGGAAATGAAGTAGCGTGGGGAACTATTGGGGATGCAAGTACCTCGGAAGGACATTTTTGGGAAACCATGAATGCCGCCGGAGTTTTGCAATTACCAATTGTTATGTCTGTTTGGGATGATGGGTATGGAATCTCCGTTGCAAAAAAATATCAAACCATAAAAGAGAGCATTTCAACGGCTCTCAGAGGTTTTAAAAGAACCAAAAAACAGCCCGGATTTGAAATTTTCACAGTAAAGGCATGGGATTATAATGCACTGTTAAAGACATACAGAAAAGCTTCTGAAATTGCTCGAAAGGAACATGTGCCGGTTTTAGTTCATGTAGAAGAAGTTACCCAACCTCAGGGGCATTCAACGTCGGGTTCTCACGAGCGTTATAAAAGTGAAGAACGACTCAAGTGGGAAAAAGAATATTGCTGTTTAGAAAAGTTTAGAGAGTGGATATTATCTGAAGATATTGCCGAAGTTGATGAACTAAAAGCTATTGAGGAAGAAGCTGATGCTGATGTAAAGAAGCGAAAAAATGAGGCATGGAATGCATTTCAGGATCCCATCAAAAAAGAAAAAGAACAATTAGTTTCTCTGCTCAAAAATTTACTGAATTCTCATGAAGAAGATCTTATTGAAGAAACGCTTAAGCAGCTTGGCAGAAAAACCCGCCCGTTAAGAAAAGACATCGTCTCATCAGCAAAAAACGTACTATTTGAGTTACGAGGTAAGAACTCAGCTGAAAAAACAAATTTGAAACATTTCTTGTCTGAACTCCTTGAAAAAAATTCAGAGCTGTACAATTCTCATCTATATAGCGAATCAGAGAACTCCCCATTAAAAATTGCGGAAGTAGAACCGACTTATTCTAAAGACGCAAAAAAGGTAGATGGAAGAGTTGTTCTGCGGGATAATTTCGACAAGCTATTTACCAAGTATCCAAACACACTAGTCTTTGGTGAGGATGCCGGTCAATTAGGGGATGTTAATTTGGGCCTGGAAGGCATGCAGGAGAAATATGGCAAACTTCGCGTTTCTGATACGGGAATTCGTGAGGCAACCATTCTTGGTCAGGGTATTGGGCTTGCGTTAAGGGGGCTTAGGCCGATTGCGGAGATTCAATACCTCGACTATCTGCTCTATTGTTTTCAGGGGCTTAGCGATGATTTAGCGACCATTAGGTACAGGACAAAGGGAGGACAGGCAGCTCCGGTAATTATTCGTACTCGTGGCCATAGACTAGAAGGAATTTGGCATGCCGGTTCACCAATGGGAATGATCATAAATGGTGTCCGAGGAGTTCATGTTTGTGTACCAAGTAATTTAACAGATGCGGCAGGCTTCTATAACACAATGCTGCAGGGTGATGATCCGGCGCTTATTATTGAACCGCTTAACGCTTATCGGCTCAAAGAAAATCTACCGGATAATCTTGGAGAGTTTACGGTTCCATTAGGTATACCTAAAATTCTTCAAGAAGGTGAAGACATAACAGTAGTGTCATACGGTTCAACTTTAAATGTAGTTAACTCCGTTTTACCAAAACTGAAAAAAGCCGGTATTTCTGTTGAGCTTATCGACGTTCGCACATTATTGCCTTTTGATAAAGATCATAAAATTATTGAATCACTTAAGAAGACGAATCGGATTTTGTTTGTTGATGAAGATGTGCCAGGCGGTGCCACGGCATTTATGATGCAAAAAGTTTTAGAAGAGCAGGGTGGTTATTATCATCTTGATTCCGAAGCGAAATGCTTAACTGCTCAAGAGCACAGAACCGCTTATGCCAGTGATGGAGATTACTTTACAAAACCAAACAGCGAAGATATTTTTGAAGCTATTTATGGATTGATGAGTGAAGTTGATCCGGAAAAATATCCATCATTAAACTAATTTTTTTGGGATAGAATATTAAAACTCTATCTCAAATTTTTTATTGATGTGTTTGCATTGGCTTATAGAATAAGCCAGTCCACTACAATGAATAACCAAATGAGTGGGAGATAGGCAAACGAAGAAAACATCACACCCTTAGCTGAGATTATATCACGAGAGATCGCAAATTTTATACCATAGTAAAGAAATGCTGCTGTGGAAAGTAGTGATCCTGCCAAATAAATCCAGCCGACCAAATCCATTACAAAAAGTTTGTATACTGTTGGAAAGAGAATTAGCATGGGAAGCACAACCCAAATTGCGGCCTTTATTCCATGTGGGTCATTTTTTGGTAGCATTTTAAATCCCGCATGTTCATAATCCTTCCTGCAAACCCAGGCAATGGCAATTACATGAGATACCTGCCAGCAAAAAATAATCCCGAATAATATCCACATGCCGTGTTCAAACACAGTTCCTGTTGCTGCAGCCCAACCACCAACAACCGGGAGAGCACCGGGCACGGCTCCGACAAATACATTCAATGCTGAAATTCGTTTAAGCGGGGTATAGGCAAATAAATAGATAATAGTTGTAGCCAGTGAAACTATAGCGGCAACACTGTTTACCATAAATAATAGATAACAAAGACCTGAAAAAATAAGCACTGTAGAAAAAATAGCACTGTTGTTCGAGCTGATTCGTGAGGCAGGAATTGGGCGCTTACTTGTTCGGTGCATGAGTCCATCCAATCCACGCTCTAAAAACATATTATGAGCAGCTGTACCTGCAGCGATAAGGTAGGTACCCAGCAGTGCATGGAACATCAACGAATAATCAATAGATCCGACGGTTCCCATCAAAAAACCGATGAGCATACTCGCAACAACACTGAGCGTAATACCGGGTTTTGTCAGCTCATAGTAATCGCTGATAGTTCCGAGCAGGTATTTGGTTGAATCTGTTTTTACTTCTGTATTTTCCATGAAAACGGTATGGGTGGCAAGCCTTAAAAATAACCTTTTTCAAGATGATATGTTACCTTAATATCTACTTCAAAAAAGGAGTGTATTATGATTGAGCGTAAAATCCGCTCATGATGAGCCTTGTTCTATACGAATAAACCTAGAAATCTTGTTTATCCGTCGGATGAATGTACATCAGCAAGAAAAATGTTTACACTGCATAATTTCTCTATTTATTATGAAAACTAAATGAAACTAAATTTATATCAAAAAACGGCAATAACTACAGTTTTAGCGACTTTACTGCTCATCTTAATTGGCGGATTAGTGAGAGCCGCAGGTGCAGGGCTTGGCTGCCCTGATTGGCCACAATGTTTTGGTATGTGGATTCCTCCAACAAGTGCAGCGGAACTTCCTGCTCAATATGACGCTTCGAAATTCAATGTATTTCATACGTGGATGGAATATGTTAATCGTCTGGTAGGAGTGTTAATTGGATTTTTGATTACCCTCACTTTTATTTTTTCGTTCAAATATCGAAAGATTGATAAAGTAATTACAATTGCTTCAGGTGTTGCTTTTATACTTGTTCTTTTTCAAGGCTGGTTGGGTGGACAGGTAGTACGATCAGGTTTAAGTGCCGGGATGATAACCATTCACATGGTTGTAGCAATGATAATAGTAAACACATTGCTGTTTGCCACGTTCAAAGCCATGAACGATAAGCTCTCGATTTCGTTAAACAGATCCACAAAGAAAAAATTACTGTGGATTTCCGGAGCCATACTGGTGATTACATTAGTTCAGCTAATTCTCGGAACTCAGGTAAGGGAATCTGTTGATGTGGCAAAAAACGTATTAGAATTACCTCGAAGTGAATGGCTTGATTTAAGTAGTTGGCTTTATATCATTCATCGAAGCTTTTCCTGGGTTGTTATAATTTTAGGGGGAGTTTTAGTTTATTACAACAGAAAATTGAATGCTCCAAAAATTCTTGTGCAGCTTGGATATGCAATTGTTGGATTAATAATTTTGCAGATGTTTTTAGGGTTTGGAATGGAGTGGTTAGATATACCCGGAATATTACAGTTACTACACTTGGTTAGTGTAGCAGTACTTATTTGTATTGAATTTTTATATATGCTAATGATAGGTTTTTCTCAAAAACGAACGAAAACCACTTTATTATAACTTTTTAAGAAGCTTATTGAGAAATACTTTTACCTCATTTAAATCTTTTTGGACTTCTAAAGGAAGCTGCTGAAGATCACTTGAAGGATTTTCCGGAGCATTTTCTTCAATAATTTTTTTAGCACCGGCAGTGCTGTACTTTTTCTTTTGGATTAATTCTTTGAGCCGAAGAATCAGAGTTAAATCTTCTGCTCTGTAAGTACGATTACCTGCTTTATTTTTACGTGGCGTTAGATCTTTAAAGATCGTTTCCCAATAACGGAGCACATGTGGTTCAATGGATGTAATTTCACTTACTTCTCCAATTGAGTAATACAATTTCTTCATAACCCTGAAATCTATTATTTTCAATTCTAAATCATTGACGGAATCTAAAAGATTCTATAGAATATACAAGCCCTTGGCTAAACAAAATATACATAAACTTACAAAATCGTTTCAGGAGCCCTTGGGTATTAGTGTGGTTATTCCTCTCTACAATGAGGAAGAATCCCTGGCAGAACTAACATCACTCATCCAGAAAGCACTGGAAACAGAAATATTTGAAATTATTTTCGTTGATGATGGTTCTAACGATAAATCCTGGGAAAATATAGAATCTCTTTCAGAAGAATATTCATTTGTGAAGGGAATTAAGCTGAGAATGAATTATGGTAAAAGTTCAGCACTCCAGGCAGGCTTCGATGCAGCAGGAGGGAGGTATATTGTTACAATGGATGCTGATCTCCAGGATGATCCATTCGAAATCCCCAATATGATTAAGGCTTTAAAATCCGGTAGTGATCTTGTTAGTGGCTGGAAAAAAGTTCGTCACGATCCAATTACAAAAACGGTTCCCTCTCGATTTTTCAATGCTGTGACTCGCTGGACTACAGGAATTCAACTTCATGACTTTAATTGCGGGTTAAAAGCGTACCGTCGCGAAGTGGTTAAGAACATAGATCTCTACGGAGAACTCCATAGATATGTACCACTATTAGCTAAATGGCAGGGTTTTGGAAATATTAAGGAGATGGAAGTAAAACATCATCCCAGAAAATATGGAAAAACTAAGTTTGGAATTTCCCGGTTTATGAATGGCTTTCTCGATCTTTTAACCCTGTTATTTGTAAATCGATACAGATACCAACCTATGCACTTTTTTGGCACAGCCGGGGTGGTATTTACTGTCATTGGTTTTATAATCAATATATATATTGCAGTATTGAAAATAGTTTGGAACGAACCGATTGCTAACCGTCCACTGTTCTTTCTGGGGATACTACTTGTGGTAATCGGAGTTCAGTTCTTCTCAATCGGATTTTTAGGTGAGTTAATAAACAGGAGCCGAGAAAAAAAGTTTAAACCAAATATTGAAACCACGAAAGGTTTATGAGTACGATTGAATATGATCCGGTAAAAGATAAATTTTCGAGGATCATCAAAAACTCAAAAGTACTTCGAAGATTTTTTTACTTTTTGCTCGACTTATTTTTTTTAAGGAGTTGGCATATTCAAAAATTACTGCGTGATATTGGAGGGGAACTCGATGAAAAGGGAGAGTGGACACTTTTGGATGCAGGGTGTGGTTTTGGACAATATGATCGATTTATTTTAAACAAATTTCGGAATGTGAAGGTACATTCAATAGATGTAAAGGAAGATTATCTAAGAGATTGTAGGCACTATTTTGAAAAAGAAATAAAAGAAGGCAGAATAAACTTTGATAGGGCTGATTTGTTACAGTTTAAAAGCTCTAAGAAATATGATGTAATTATCTGTATTGATGTATTAGAACATATAGAAGAAGATGGTCGAGTGATTCAAAATTTATCGAACCACCTATTTGATGGTGGGATTTTATTGATGCATTCACCCTCTCATTATTCTGAGGAGGATGGTGATGATGATGATACATTTGTTGGTGAACACGCACGAGCAGGGTATTCAAAAACAGATATTGCAGAAAAACTCGATGCAGCTGATTTGATACCGGAAAAAGTTCATTACACCTATGGATACTGGGGGCATAAAGCATGGATACTGAGTATAAAATATCCCATGTTATGGTTTAATAAAATCGGTTTGATGGCTTTAATCCCTTTACTTGTTTACTATCCTATAATAATGCCTTTTTGCCTGTTGATGAATTTGGCTGATTTATACACATCGAATAAGAAAGGAAATGGAATTTATGCTTTGGCTAAAAGACGCTTGCCGGAGCTAACTGAATTAAAGAGAACTCAATGAGCGAAATTAACTATGTAACCCTAATCGGATTAGCTGCCGCAACACTTACTACTATTGCCTTTCTGCCTCAGGTAATTAAAACCTGGAAATCGCAATCAGCCAAAGATCTCTCCTTTGGTACTTTCTCTATATTTTCAATGGGCGTTATTTTATGGCTTATATACGGTCTTTTAATCGGAGACTTACCCATTATATTGGCAAATACAATTACTTTGATATTGGCAGGCACTCTCGTCTTTTTTAAACTTACATTTAAAAACTAAGAAGCAGGATAGATGGGCAAGCAGATTCGCTGGAAAAAATCTGCAAATTACTGTACCGCGTACGGGATTTGAACCCGTGTTACCGCCGTGAAAGGGCGGCGTCCTAAACCCCTAGACGAACGCGGCATTTAGATAAGCCAATAGACTTAAAAACAGTTGAACAATAAAAAATAATGGGAGCCCGATGGGAATTGAACCCACGGCCTCTAGGGCCACAACCTAGCGCTCTAACCGACTGAGCTACGGGCTCCATTAATTGTACCGCGTACGGGATTTGAACCCGTGTTACCGCCGTGAAAGGGCGGCGTCCTAAACCCCTAGACGAACGCGGCATTTAGTATAAAATTTAATGAGGCGACAGGCGGATTTGAACCGCCGTACG
>JBGTFX010000396.1:0-9973 GCA_041747055.1 Balneolaceae bacterium | reverse complement strand
TGATAGGTTGTCCGCTGAAATGTGTACTTTTGTTCATATTGGTTAGTTGAGTTTGTAGGAAAACACAACATAACCAAAAGAGGGGAACTCGAAAGAGTTTCCCTCTTCATTTTTTATCTTTTACCGGACACTACTGATTTCAAAATATTTTCCCAGAAAAATTAAATACAAATGGCACCACCTAAACGAACCTTTAAAAATTGATAATGCTGAGGAATGTTTAAGTGAATTAAGAAATGTTGGCAAAGATATAAGTATAAGTAAACGAAATCGAGTTGCTGTTGAAGGTGGACAAATTGATAATATAGTCGGCTTAGCATTTCCCGAAGAACAGAACCTTAAGGAATATAAAACTGGTTGGATATTTGTTATTACTGTAAGAGAAAAGAAGAAAAAGAAAGCCGTATCATATTTTTCACCTGCTAAACGAATAGGAAAAGATGATCTTTTTGCCCGAGTTCCAGAGTTAAAACCACTTCAAGAGAAGAAAGTATCTATCGCTGGTTTAGGATGTCTTGGTGCACCTTCTGCTATTGAATTTGCTAAAGCGGGTGTTGGTAATTTGTTTATTTTAGACAGTGATTCAGTTGACCCAGCTACAATTGTAAGATGGCCTCTGGGTCTTTTTCATTCAGGATCATCAAAGTGCAAACAAATAGCACAGTTTATTAACATGAATTACCCTTACTGTGAAGTTGCGGGGTTAAACTATCAAATAGGCTCTATTATAAGTGATGATATTCAAAAAGAAATGGATGCATTCAAAGCATTTTACAAGGATGCCTCTTTGATATTTGATGCAACTGCAGAAATAGGTGTGAGACATTATTTATCACGTTTAGCAGAAAAGTCAGATGTTCCATTTGTAAGTATTTATGGTACAAATAATGGCTGGGGTGGTGTTATAATTCGAGTAGTTCCAAATAGGACAGAAGGCTGTTGGATGTGTTTTCGTTATTGGATAGATGACGGAACAATTCCTATTCCTTCTGGAGACCCATCTGAACAAATTCAACCTATTGGATGTGCAGATCCTACATTTACCGGTAGTAGCTTCGATTTAATGAATATTACTCTTGCGGGTGTGAGATTAGCTATTTCAACATTGTGCGCAGATTCAAAGAATGGATACCCAGATGTGGATTATGATGTGTCAACAGTTTCACTAAGAGATGAAAAGGGTATACCAATACCACCAGATTGGAAAACTTACAAACTCTCCAAACATCCTAATTGTCCATATTGCAAGTGAGTGATTATATTGTATGGTTTAAAAAAGAGGCTTTTGATCTTTTATATAATGAAGCTATGGAGGGATATCCATTAGAAACAGGAGGAGTTTTTATCGGATATCATACATCAAAAATTGAATCAGTAGTCACTCATGTTATAGGGCCAGGCCCTGATGCATTGCATCTTACTGACAGTTTTATACCAGACCAAACGTTTCATGAAGAAGAACTATCGAATCATTTTCACAATACAAATGGGATGGAAGTTTATTTAGGTGATTGGCATACTCACCCAAAAGATGATGTCTATCTAAGTAGATTAGATAAGAAAACATTGAAAAAAATTGCGAAATTTAAAGATAGTCGGCTAGAGAATCCTTTTATGGGCGTTTTTGGAAGTGAAAATGAGGAATTTAAGATATGGAAGTATATACCCTCAAAAATTTCATTTCTTGACTTTAAGATTAGTGTTCAAGAATGTTTAGTTAAATTTTATTGAACCGTTAGGAGCATGGTAATGAGATATTTAACCAAGCCAGTCTTCATCTCGAGAGACTGCGTAATCAGCGGCTGAGAACCGAATGACGTACAGTCGTATTGAAACCATTATCAATGTGGGAACTACCGGGGAAGTAAAAAAAGTGGTAAACGCTTTAGTAGATCATGTTCACAAAATTGGCTGTTCACGATTCGTGAACGGTAGGAATTTGTGAACACCTTAGAATCTCATCAACCTTTTGTTTTACCGGATTCAATCGATCAGCATGTTCCGTCGCCCAGGTTTTCCACTCTTTATGACGGCTCTTCTGTATGTCATTTAATGTGTGTTTCCTGATTTCACTATCAACAGCTTCAATAAATCGATAGATATCATTTGATTCGCTGAATGCTTTACTTTCATTTTCAAGTGATACACGCCTGTTTAATTCTTCCTGAAATTTCCGCTCTCTGTTCTCTTTAATCAGTCGTTTTTTCTCTTCGATCTCGCCTAATCTTTTTCTCTTAAGTTCTGCCTCTTTTTGGAAGTTTTCATGCTCAATCCTTTTGTCTTTTTCCTTTTCAGCTAAATCAAAAACCGAAATGAAAAATTTATCCAGCTTGTCTTCAAGATTTGCGGTTTTTCCATCTGCAATTGCTCTTGTTCTGGACCAATACATGCTGTCACTCAAGCCGAGAATTAATTCCCCGGTATTTATATGGTCATATGAGTCCCAGCTATACTTGTTATTCTCTTTCTTAACTCTTTTCCCCTTTTCATGCAGGTGAAAATAAATTTCCTCTTTTTCTATTTTCACATATGATTTTGAAAGCTCATTGTAAGAGGTTGTATGCACTTCATACCCTTGTCTCTCAAATTCCTTCACAACTGCATCTAAAATTCTCAACGCTCTTTTTAAATGTTTTTGAGTGACTGACACATCTAGGATCTTTGTGCCATGAGATCGCAGGCGGTCATTTCGGCCTTTTCCTCTACTGTTTAGATAATCGTAGGTTCTTTCAACCAATGGATGAAGAGATCTTAACTGGTTACTAACGGTAACGGGCTTGTATCCTTCTGGAAGTTTATCATGAAGCTCTATTTGCTTATCACTACCTGGAATTAAGCTATAGGTCTCTTTCTCTGAATTTGGCAGAGGTTTTACTTTTACTGACTTTCCCATTCTTACTTTGGTCCAATATCCAGCATCAGGAGTAGGTATATTTAATTCTTTACAGACCTTTTTTAGCTGTGAGAAAGATATTCCATATGATTCTGACAGTTTACTTACTGGTGTTTCCCAGACTTCTTTGTAAAGTTGTTCTCTGTTGAAAGTGATGGTTTTCATAGTGTAGGTTTCTACGTTAATTATAATAACCGAGATGTAAATTACATTGCTTTTTGGGTTCAAACACAAGGTCATTATAGGTTAATGTCCTTGTAATTGAACCAAAGAGAAAATAGACGCTTGGATCTGATTAAAGCTACCTCCCAAGTAACCCCTCATGTTACCCCTTATGATACCCCCCATGTTGATCAGTTGATTTTCTATTGAAAGACGAAATGCTTCCAGATAAAATCAGTAAAATACTTCAAACTAGTGGGTAAGTTACCGAACAACTTACCGGACAAGTTAGGAAGTCCAGAGTAACTCTAATGCTATACCTGATCGGGTATAAAGTCGGTTGTTTTTTCTTATTTATACCTTTTCGGGTATAGTTACAGCAGATCTGTCACCCTACGGTATTTCAATGCCGTACTGTGATCATAAAATTCAGCAGTCACTACTGGTGTAGAGTGACCCATTATTTTGCTTACGCCATAGATATCGGCTCCTTTTTGAAGAACGTGAGTGGCAAAAGAGTGACGAAGACAGTGAAATTTCAGCTCTTTCGGCAGCCCAACTTCATTCATCGACTTGCGGAACATATCTTGAATCCCCCGCCTTTCATACTTTCCATATCCCCTATGCTTTTGCAGGACATGGCACTCATTGATATCCTTATTTTCATACCATTCCGGATTTTTGCGCTGTTTAGCCCTGAGCTGGTTTTCGAAGATTTTAATCATATTAAATGCTTTGTCGTTCAAAGGTACGGCTCGCGAGCAGTTGGCTTTGGTAATTTCGGCCGGTAGCTGAATGTATTTATCTTCAAGGTTTACCATTCGCCATGTGATGTCAGACATTTCACCAATCCTCATGCCTGTATAGTAGGCAAGCCGGACGATCAGACCGATCATTTTTCCCTCGGTTATCCTGAACAGCTTCTTGATTTCAAATTCTTCGAAAGCCCGTCGATTGGCTTTGGCCTCAAAAAGGTAATCCTGTCCCTTATAGGGCATTCGATCAAGCATTTCATTTTTGTACGCCCAGTAGAAAGCACTCTTAATGGAACGCATTTCGATGTTAATAGTAATCTTCTGAATGCTATCCACATCATACCGGTGGATCTTGTAGTCCTGAATATCCTTCCGAGTATATTTTTTCATCACCTTGTCGCCGCAAATGCGAATGAAGTGGTTCAATGCGTTTTGGTAACTGACAACAGTCTTGGGAGCACAGTTTGAGCGGATGTGAGGGTAGTAGTTTCCCGTCAAGTACTTTGATAAGAGATCATCACCCGGAGTCTTGTCAGCTTCCTCCTGAATTTCCTTGTATTCTAATATTCTTAGAAATCCGGCTTTCTCGGCATCCTTCATTGCCTGGTCTCTTTTCTTTTTTGTGGTTATTAGCGGATAGGTAATACCGGTAGATAGTGTTTTTTTCCGTCCGTCATCATCTTTAAAGACTACAAAAATGCGGTACTTTTTGTCACGCTTATAGGGGTAAATTTTATAATTCATTGGTTACTTTATTTGGGATTTAAGAAGGAGCAAAAAGTTAACAAAAGTGGAATTCGAAAAGTGGTAGAAGAGAAAAACTTATTGTTCGGAGATACTCACAAAGAGTGGGATAGATCCCCAAGATCCCTCAGTTGATCAGCTTGAAATGATTCTTGAAAAAGAAATGAGCTGGGAAAGAATTCAAAGCTTATCATGGTGACAATCTTCAAAATACCTTAAGCAAACCGGCTGCTGACTATTTGCAATGGCACCAACAGGAGATTTATTTGTGGTAAGGAGGGTAGCAATAAAGCCTAAAAGTCCTTCAATGTTGCTATTCATCAATTTTGTTCATTAATTATGAGTGTTCACGATTCGTGAACAAAATAAAAAAGTGAACAATGGGCTGGACCATACTCGAAAAAGCACTTGCAAACCTACCAACAGAGATCGGTTATAAGACGGAATTGGAGGCCTATGTCCCTGAACATAATTACAGAGTGGATGCCAGGGTGACATTCAACCCAAATAAAAAGAAAGCCATTGTTCGAAATGCGGAGATCAAAAAGGAGATTCGTAAACACCATATTCCTCATTTGAAGGAATTACAACATAAAGTAGGTCCCCTAATGCTGGTGGCCGAACGGTTATATCCCAACATAAAAAGAGCATTGAATGAGGCGGGGATTGATTGGATTGATGTGGCTGGAAATATTCATTTAGAAGAAGGGGAAACCCTTATATGGATTGATCATTACACCACAACTCCCATTCAGCAAAAGAAAAACCGGGCCTTTACCAAAACCGGGTTAAAAGTCGTCTTTCTTTTTCTTCATGATGAAGCCTGGCTTAATCGAACGTATCGAGATATAGCTGAGGCTGCGGATGTCGCACTGGGAAACATCAAGCACGTTTTGGATGGGCTTAAAGAGCATGAATTTGTATATGCCAAAAACGAAGATGTTCTTAAGCTTAAAAACAGGGATAAGCTTTTAGATCAATGGATTACGGCTTTCGCGGATGAACTCAAACCTCGTATCCAAAAAGGCAGATATAATTTTATAAATAAAGAGGTCGAACAAAACTGGAAGAATCTGCCACTGGGTGAGCAAGATCAATGGGGAGGTGAGCCTGCAGCGGATCTTTTAAAGAATGATCTCAAACCTGTAGAGTACATACTCTATACCAAAAAGAATCGGGCTCAGCTCATGAAGGAGCTCAAACTTATACCTGATGAAAATGGTAAAGTTGAAATTAGAGAACCTTATTGGACGATAGATGACAATCTTCAAAAAATAGCTCCTCGCCTTGTTGTCTATACTGATTTAATGATTACCGGTGATCCAAGAAATATCAAAATAGCTGAAGAAATTTATGCGAAAACCCTTACAGATTAAGCTTGAAGATCTGCGGCAAGATCAGCTCAAAGAACTACTACAAGTAGTAGAAAAAGTGTTTATAAAATGTAATGTAGATTTCTATCTGCTTGGAGCCATTGCACGGGATACCTGGTATGCTAAAGAACAAATAGCATCTCGGGCTACGCGTGATGTGGATTTTGCTGTTTATATCTCAGAAAAAAGTAAATATGCGGAGGTTCTAGAAGAGCTCATTAGCAAACATGGGTTCAGTGAAATAAAAGATGTGTCTTTTCGTCTTCAGACACCATTTACTTTTACCATCGACATCATTCCATTTGGTGAGATCAGTATAGATGACGCTGTTATCCCTGATAATAACTGGGATAGACCAATTTTTGTGAACGGATTTGAAGAGATATTTAGGAAAGCAACGATCCAAGTTAAAGACGAAGATGATGACCTGGAGTTTAAGGTGGCAACGCTTCCGGCCATTCTTTTATTGAAACTGATTGCCTATGACGATCGCCCTGAAAAGCGAACTCAAGATCCTCAAGACATTGTTCAAATCATTGAAAATTATTTTGAGGTTGAAAAAGAGATGATCTGGGAAGAGCATCATGATCTATTTGATGAAGATTCCGAGCTGATTGAAATTGGAGCCAGGGTAATTGGTCGTGAAATCAATCAAATAATCAGTGAAAACAGAACACTGAAGGAAAGGGTGTTAAACATTTTATCACTGGAAAAACAGGTGCAAAAAAACATGGCTGAAGCTATGGTGCATGGTGATTTGACCTTAGATAAAGTTGAAGATTGGCTTACTCTGATAAAAGAGGAAATAGAGGGAGAGTAGTTAAGAGATAGTTATTATATGTTCACAATTTATACGTGTTCACGAATCGTGAACATTAATAATTAGTGTACAGGTGGTATTATATATACCTTCAATTTCTTTAAAACGGTTAGAAATTATAAAAAACAGTTAGAAAAGGGGCCTTTTTATCGAAATCGATTATATATGAGCGATTTTTATTAAAAACGATTATCAGATAAGAAGCTTTGGTTTAAAAAAGTGTCAATAAATGGGTTGTAGGTCAATTTATTGACACTAAAATAAACTAATGCTTAACTTTAGTAATTAGTAAATGGCTACACGTTTTTGTTCCACAAGTAGTTCAACGCCCCGACCATTTATATGGTTGGCACTCCGCTTTCAGATGATGCGTATCCAAATCATTTATCTATTACGAAAAAGTCTCCCCTTTGTCTTATGAGTTTTTAAAAAAGTATCTATATCATCAATATGATAACGGATCGTCCTGCCATTTTGAGAATATGGTAACTGCTCGCTGTCCCTAAGGTATTGAATATGCCGTCTACTGCATTGTAGATATTCCATGACATCATCTGTATTGAGCCACTCTTTTTTAGAAGCTTGTCTGATGACTTTTGGTAGTACATCTCTTAGGGCTTCTTTTACGGCTCGGTTGACCATCTCTTTTAATTCATCAGGGGTTGTTAATATGATGCTCATGTTTCAATTGAATTTCGTTAATAATTGAATTTTAGTTTACACCTGCAATAGTGGTCAGAATTCAACCCCTATTGCACAGTTGGACTAAAATAAAACACTTTCACATTGGGAGAAATAGTGAACAATCCGGAAAAAGCTAATTTTAACACACCCCGAAAAGCTAAAATTAATACAACCGTCTGGTTGCACTTGATCTTCCTGTTTAACCGGAATTACTGGCAAGAATCGTTCATTTCAACCTGCTATAAAAATGCCTGACGCTGGTTATACCCATCGTACTTGCATATTATTCCTATAATAATTATAGTTCTTTTAAGTACTTATAAGATCTATAAAGAACTAATGATATGCATGAAATAGAAATCGATAGTGATGTTCTGGATCATCTAAAAAAAAATGCTGATCCATTTAATGACTCTCCGAACTCAGTTCTCAGAAGATTATTTGGACTCGATGGAGCGAAATCAAAAGGAAATAACAAAAACCAACAAGGAGTAATAATGCGGTCAGAGGAATTTGTCAAAAAAATAATCAGTCAGCATTATAACTATAGTGGAGTGCCAAGAAAAGTTGGACGTTACCGGTATATGTTCAATTTGGATGGCAAGCTTGTTTATTTTCAAAATTTCAGTAAACCAACAAATAATTTATGGTATCGGCTAAAATCATCTGCAATTGAGGAATTAAAGAATAAACATTCTGAGATTGTGTTTACCTATTCGGTCGATGGAATATACTTCCCCATTAATGTTTCGGAGCTACAACAAAAGCTAGATAAAAACAATTGGAGTCGAGAGGATATAGAGGTAAATATTGATCCCGATACTGATCATTGGAGAGAATTAAACTGGAGGTTAGATCGGCATACAATATGAGTTTTTGTGGGATATTTCGATTGTAGCAGCCAGAGTTCCAAATGCCAAAATCTGCCTGATCTCTGCGCTCGACTTTCATGGGATGACCAAAGAGATATCTCATAAAGTCCATATTGCCATAGCCCGAACTCAAAGAGATCCAAAGATAGATTACCCGCCTATTGAGGTATACCGGTTTACAGACGAAGTTTTACTGACCATCGCAGACTGTTTCAAGTTTCGAAATAAGATCGGCAAAGAGATTGCATTTGAAGTACTCCGTTCAGGACTTGAGCAGAAAAATATAGAGGTAAAAGAAATTCTGAAGTATGCTAAAATCTGCAGAGTCGATAACATCATGAAACCTTATCTGGAAGCAGCTATAAATAGATGAAAATTTCACTTAAAAATGGGAGCCGAATGAGGGATGGAATTAGTAAACCTTCATTCTCAAAAATCACCACCGTTCGAAAAATTTTAATGAAATAAATTCACATATTTCAAGCCCGGTGGTACATATGGTGGTACATGAAAATCCATAAAACGCCATTTTTAATACCAATAAGGCTATTTTCTCTGACTACGAATCAGGCGGTTACAAGTTCGAATCTTGTCGGGTGTACTTAAAGCTCTGTAAATCTAATTGATTTGCAGGGCTTTGCTGTTTTTGCAGATAAAACGTTATTATTTAAATAAAATCAAAAAGAGCTATGAACCCAATTCTATTTCTGCACGGTGCACTGGGCACGGAAGAACAGTTTCAATCATTAATTTCAGGCTTAAAAATAGATGAGCGGCTGCATCGAATAACTTTTGAAGGACATGGAGAGGCAGAGAAAAAAGAGCGTCCATTTCGGATTGAACATTTTGCGGAAAATACGCTCCTTTATATGGATCAGCATGGGATAGATCAGGCAGATTTTTTTGGCTATAGCATGGGAGGATATGTAGCCCTTTATCTTGCAAAAACACAACCTGAACGGGTTGGGCGGATTGCTACCCTGGGAACTGTATTAACTTGGAATCCCGAAAAATCAGCAAATGAAACTGTATTTTTAAATCCAGAAAAAATTGAAGAGAAAGTACCGGCATTTGCAAAGATGCTGGAAAAAGATCATCCGAATGATTGGAAGAGGGTTGTGACAAAAACGGCAGAACTGCTTACGCATTTAGGAAATAACCCGTTAATAAATGAAGAAGATTGGGAGAAAATAACTCATCCTATTCGTATTCAAATTGGCGATCGGGATACAACAGCTGACTTAAATAATACAGTTCATATTTTCAAAAAAATCCCCAACGCAGAACTTATTGTACTTCCCAATTCACCTCATCCTATATACAAGGCAGACAAAGAGATCCTTCTTCAATCCCTTGTTGATTTTTTACAAATTCACTAAAAAAATGACGTGCAACTTTTGTACGTTAAAGCCTATTTTTCTTGTTGCTCAAGTAAACTCACCATTAGATTCCTGCTTAAGTGTATACTTTAAAGATGTATGGAGTTATAACTTTTCTGATAACTAAATAAACAGACCGGATGTGTAAGTTTGTAGGTAAAAATAAATGTCTGATAAAAAAGCGGTAAACAAATTACAAGGTCTCACACTTTCTGAGTTTCGCTACAAAATGAAATCTCATTTGGAGATTTTTGATGAAATTTCCGGAATCAATGAAGTTGATGGATCGGT
>JBGTFX010000395.1:0-3804 GCA_041747055.1 Balneolaceae bacterium | reverse complement strand
ACCGATTCACCCAGTTTTTGTTCATCGACGGAGAGATATCTTATTCCAGTCAAAGAAAATGAATAATTCACAAATTTTAGCAGAAGATTTATGTATAGGTCTTAAAGGGTAAATGGATTTGCACATCTACCCCGGGTATAGCCGGGATGGTGTAGCAGATAGTGAAACATCAGGATGAAGATTTACAAAGGCAGCAGAAACGTATGTGTATGTAGGTCCACCAAGTATAAACAAAAAGAGTACAATCGGAACCCCGCCAATAACTACCGGGAAAAGTTACCACTTTCGTTACAAATTAGATTTTTAAAAAAAAGTACCGTAATTACATTATCCGAAAACTTAAAATGTCATTACTTTGAGCGTAAATGTTGTTCAAGTAAAAACTGTAAATTTTATATAAAAGATATTCAATCCATGATTCGACTCCTTACCCTTTTTCTGCTTGTAATGGTGTTGCTCACTTCCTGTTCATCTGCCCCGGATGTTGAAATTCCAGGAGAAGTAGCCTCTCTTGAGAATTTAACGGTTATCAGCACCTCCATAAGTGATGTACCCGAACTGAACATTGAACGAGTAACCCGATACGGGGATACAGATGAGGTGATTGTCGGTCGAATGGGAGTTGTGGCCGTAGATGATATCGGCCGTGTGTACATTGCTGACAACAGCCGTTATTTGATCCATGTCTATGAACCGAACGGTTCATACCTGACACAATTTGGCGGGGGTGGAGACGGTCCCGGCGAATTTCGCTGGATTTCGTCTGTAGTGCCGCATGGGGATTTCATACATGTCATGGATCGTAGCAGCATGCGGATTTCCAGATTTCACATGAGTGATTACCGTTTTGCCGAAGATGTGGAAATACCCAGTGGAGGCATCAATGATGGAAGATACCTACCGTATCCGACGAGACTTTCAGTCATAGATTCTGACCACTATATGATTCACTTTGGGGTTGGTATGACAGTCAATTCTGCAACAGAACCCATGATTGCAGGAAGAGTCCTGAACTGGAAAGACGGCACCTTTGAAGAAGATATTACCTATATCTTTCCGGCGAATAAAGCAATTGTTGACAGGGAGGGTGGCTCCCAACGTATGATGGCTGTGGACTATAAGCGATCCTCTCACCTTGAAATCGATGACAG
Source organism: Balneolaceae bacterium (assembly GCA_041747055.1). GTDB lineage: Bacteria > Bacteroidota > Rhodothermia > Balneolales > Balneolaceae > SW132. The sequence continues at coordinate 2,653 of JBGTFX010000395.1, read as the reverse complement.
CTCAAACATTATTCACAGCTGGACAGAAGACCTTCTTTTTAAGTTCTACGATGCAGACGGAGCCTACCAAAAGGCGGTTTATGTTCCATATGAAAAGGCGCCGCTAAACCGTAACGAAGTGCTTGCCGAATACACCGGCGTAGAAGAACCCTGGATCAGCATGATTCGAAATGACAAAATGCCGGATACGTGGCCCGCGTTCAGGAAGATGGTGGCAGATGACAATGGTCGAATTTGGGTGTCTCTCATAACCGGTGATCCCGAAACCTATACGTGGCTGGTAATTGATCCGGCAAGCGATCAGGCAACCGGCAGCATTATACGCGCCAGAGGTCAGTGGTCAATCATTGATGTTAAGGGTAGCAATCTTTATGCCGGTGAAATTAATGCAGAGTCAGGCATTATGGAAGTGGCAAAATATAAGATCCATTTCTGATTATAGATGAAATGGAAATCGATACGTGATGGAGAAGATCTTTCCGCAGTGATATTACCGGCCATATGGATCATCGTTTTAAAAATACAAAAACATCACCGGATTCTTAATCAACCTTAGATGGAGGTGTATAATCAGGCGGTTACGTGTGCCCGTAATTGAATCTGAATTTATCAGGATGCATTCCCTCTCGGAAGCGGTTGACTGGTTTAAAAAGAGATACGAGAACAATGCATTCACCTCAACCCGGATCAGGTCGGAGTGAAGCACATAGCTCATTTCGGTTTCTTTAATAAAGCAAACCGGGATACACTTTGGACAACGCTGCTGAAACTAAATCGATAACGGAACGTATGGTTGATTTAACTTCAATAAATCCAGTAAGAAACATTTATGAGCTAACCGATCATGCTAAAATCTTTTTTTATTGCACTTCTTTACGCCATTGAAAATATCCGTACCAACTTTTTTCATACGCTGCTATCGATAATTGGCATTACCATCGGCGTTTCGGCGCTGATTATTATTCTTTCTATGATCGACGGCCTTGAAAAATACGCCGAAGATCAAATCAGCAGCACCACATCCGTGAAGGTTGTAGAGGTCTCAAGCAGAATCATGGAAAGCATCGACGGCGTTACCGTCAGGAAAGAAGAACCGGTGATCCTTTCCGCACAAATCCATCAGGAGCTGATGTCAAACATTGATGTACCGGTTTCAACATACAGGGTTTCGGAAGTGGCAAGACAGATAGCCATCGGGGATCAACAAATTGGGGCACAGGTCTATTATTCGGATTCGGTATATGCAGATTATTATACGCTGGAGTACGGCAAACATCTGTTTGAAACAAACAGGAATCCGGAAAACCGGCAAGTTGCTGTTGTGAGCAGCCTGCTGGCTAAACGTATTGCAGGAGAATCGTTTCAACCGGACAGTATTATTGGAACTCATGTAATACTGGACGACAAGAGTTTTGAAATCACCGGAATTGTGAAGGGGTTTGCACAAAATTCAGAAGTATTGATTCCCATCGACTTTCTGACGGGCCGGAAACTACTGACACACCCACCTCTCATTGCCATTGAAGCGAATGAAATTGTTGATGTGCCCAAGGTTAGAGATATGGCGCAGCAATGGCTGGTTTCCTCCCTGTATACACCGGATGATATACGAATCTTAAGTCAGGATTCACGGGTGAATCAGGCAATGCAGGGATTTATGTTATTCCGAATTATAATGGGCTTGATTGTCGGAATATCCGTGGTTGTCGGTGGTATTGGTGTTATGAATGTGCTTTTAATTTCTGTTACTCAGCGGACCAAAGAAATTGGTTTGCGAAAAGCTGTCGGCTCCAAAAAAGCAGATATCTATGTGCAATTTTTATCCGAATCGATGGTGGTTTCTCTCTTTGGAACGATTGTTGGCATTGTTTTCGGAATAGTGACATCCCTTACCATTGCCCCCATAGTACATCAAATCATAGAGATTCCATTCAGCCCTGCTTTTTCACTATTGACAATATCGATCATTACCATTTTTTCACTTCTGATTGGAATACTTTTTGGTACATACCCGGCGTATAAAGCAAGCCAGCTAAGCCCGATTGATGCATTGAGGAGGGAGTAATTATATTGAATACTAAGGAAAATTTAGGTCCGGATTATGTCACAAAAATCTCTTTAAATCCCATCCATGACCGTATTTCTGAATGTTTAACTTGGGCTTCTTAAGCATCAAGAATTTTCTTTGCCAACATGATCAAGTTGTGGACATGGTTGCAAATGCATAAAAATTCAATTTTGCGTGAAATAATCCGTATTGATATCAGATTGCGGTATTAATGAAAAAAAAACTCCAACGGCAATTAGCCCGACAATATTTACAGTTAATTTTTTATTTGACGAAGTTATAAACTCCATTTTGTAATCACTGTACTTAAACAACCCTTCAATCTGTTATCAGCAACTGTTCCGCAGGAATAACTTCCACCCACGGCTGTGCCCGTAAATCTGCCTCAGTAAAAGCCCGGTGAGCAGAACCGATGATGAAGAGAACCCGCTCTTCAGGCCCTTGGGCCAAGGCGCGAAACAGCTCGGCAGATATCTCGGCGGTGCGGGCGTGCCAGTACATCAGCCGGCGGTGAAAAGCTCCGGCTTCATTATCAAACATTCTGAGAGTTTCCCACTGCAAATTGCGGTCAAGCTCTGCAAACTC
>JBGTFX010000394.1:0-11129 GCA_041747055.1 Balneolaceae bacterium | reverse complement strand
GGCTATTCGCTTAATTTGAAGCAAAATGATAGATCATTTAAAAGTAAATGTCAAAGTCTACAATGTGATTTAACACAAGTTATACTTCAAATCAATCTATGTTTTACTATGGTTTTAAAATATTTAACCTGAATATATTAGATGAGAGCCTTAACTACCAAACGTAATATTTGAATTATTAATTTTTTTGATACGGCTTCTCTGAGTTCTATCACATATAAGGTTGCTTACTATTTTTTACATATTCTGGTGTTTAGAATACGTGTTACAAGCATCTTTAAAATTCATATCAAATGCTATAAATGCCCTTATAGCGCTTAAATAAAGGTTTAATGATGATTAATACTATTATTCACCCTCCACTTATTCAATCAAAAAATGATCCATTCAATAGATGAAAATCTCTCTAAGTCTATTTAAGAATCCAAATTGTCAATGTTTTCAGGATTAGAAACATTTAAACAGCTCTTTGAGCTGAGAATTTTTGAGAGTAAAATAGTTAGAATTGAATAAAATACATTACTCTTTAAAAGTTTTTTGTTCCCTCAAATTTTTCTGGTTAACCATTTCCGGTACTGATCCTGACGTTCAACATTTATCAATTATTTTTGATTAGCGTTTTTAGTATTGGAACAAAAAAGGGGATTCGCTCAAAAGCGATCCCCCCCTTTAAATTACATTAGAGTATGATTAATCAGATTTAACTACCCAAACTTTCACCTGTGGCTTAAGGTCTCCCAAAAGATCTACAGTGGCAGTGTACTCGCCTAGTACTTTGATATCCTGATCAATACTAATTTTTCTTTTATCAATTAAAATATCTCGTTCTTCAAGTGCTTCGGCAACCTGAATATTAGTAACCGTTCCGTGAATTTTATCATCTTCACCTACAGTAACAGGTATTGTTACGGATGTCGCTTCAAGCTGTTGTGCTAGCTCTTTAGCTTTTTCAACTGTTAACTCAGCACGTAAAGCTGCTTCTTTTTGGGTATTTTCGTATTCCTTAACTGCGCCAGGAGTGGCCATTACTGCTTTACCATTCGGAATAAGAAAGTTACGTCCATACCCGCCTTTAACATCAACAAGTTCTCCGGCCGGACCTAAGTTTTCAACATCTTCTTTTAAAATAAGCTTCATAATATATTACCCTGATTTTTATCTAAGATTTTCTGTTACATATGGAATCAGAGCCATAAATCGAGCTCTTTTCACAGCTGTTGAAAACTGACGCTGGTGCTTTGCACTATTGCCGGTTACACGCCGTGGTAAGATTTTCCCTTGGTCGTTCACAAATCGTGTTAAGGTATCAATATCTTTGTAATCGATATACTCAATACCAGCCTTGGTAAATTTGCACTCCTTGCTTTTTAAATGTCCTTTCTTCGGATGTGATGGATTATTAATCATAATGGTATTGTCTATTAATTATCGTCTTCAGTTTCTTCGATTTCTTCGTCATCAAAAATTACCGGCAGGTCACCTTTTTTCTTGAGATCGTAATGGCGCTTCATCTTTGCATCATATTTTAAAGTGAGATAACGCATAATGTCATCGTTGATTCTCATATTTCGCTCTACAGGCTCTATAGTAGTATGAGGAGCGTTAAAATAGACATTAACATAATACCCGGTGCTTTTTTTGTCGATGTCGTATGCAAGTGGTTTTGTACCCCACTCATCTACATCAACAATTTCACCACCATTTTGTTCAATCTGGTTGTTAACAAAATCAACAAGCTCTTTGAACTTGTCATCATCCTGAACGGGATTCAGAATGTATAGCATTTCATAGAATTCTTTTTTCATAAGTATCAAGTTTTCTTCGGTTGTATTCCATTATTGGAAACAGTCATTGTACTTTGCGCCAATGACAGAGCCTTCTAAGATAAGTAAAGATCAACTTTGATACAATGGCAGTATCAAAGCCGTATCTGTTTAAATTGCGTAATAAGAAGAGATCAATTCAATTAAACCGGATACAGGTAATACCGGCTCAATTCCATAATAAACGGTTAATATTGCTAGGAGCACAAGGGTGTATTTGAATAGTACACCCGGTGACTTTAATGTATACTCTTTATGAGCGTCTTTAAAGTAGAGATAAACCATTACCCGCAGATAGTAATACGCACTAGCTGCACTAGCCAAAACCCCAATAATAGCAAGGGGTATTAATCCGGCATTTACGGCTGCTGCAAATACATAGTATTTTCCGATGAAGCCCACAAAAGGAGGAATACCTACAAGTGAAAATAAGAAGATGGATAATAACACTCCCATCAAAGGAAATTTAAAGCCAAGTCCTGCATAACTTTCAATCTGAGTAAAGTCCATGCCTTTATTTCGTTCGTAATAAGCAATTACTGTAAAAGCACCAACATTCATAATGGTGTATGCAAATAAGTAGTATAAAACTCCGGCATAGCCTTCAGCAGTTCCTGCAGCCAAACCTACCAATAGGTAACCTGCGTGGGCAATACTTGAGTAAGCAAGCATTCTTTTTACATTATCCTGCGCAAGTGCAATAAGATTTCCTACCACCATTGTCAATATTGCTACAACTTGCAAAACATTTGTCCAATCTCCGGCTTCTGTTCCCGGCAGCATTCTGGTAAGGATTAAAACAAATGCTATAAACGTGGCAGACTTTGCAGCTGTGGCCATAAAAGCCGTTAGAGTGGTTGGGGTTCCCTGATACACATCGGGAGTCCACATATGGAATGGTACAGCACCAATCTTGAAGAAGATACCAACCAGTAATAATGCTGATCCGGCGAAAAACAGAAGTGATGGCTCAGCAACTGCTGCAATTTCATCTAAATTAGTGTGACCGGTAGCGCCGTAGATTAGAGCAATTCCATAAAGTAAGAATCCGGTAGAAAATGCTCCCAACAAGAAATACTTTAAAGCAGCTTCAGCTCCTGTTTTTTCATTTTTGATGAGTCCTGCCATCACATACAGACAGATAGACATTGTTTCCAAACCAACGAAAAACGAAATTAAATCGTTGGAGGCTGCAAGGCCCAGCATACCTACAACAGATAGCAAAACCATTGCATAAACTTCCCCGTTATGTAGGTCTAAATCCTGTAAATAATCTTTCGATACAATTACACTAAAAAGCGATCCCAGTAAAATTACAACGGAACCAAAAGCTGCTACACCTCCATATACAATCATACCTGAGAAAGCTGTACCGGATTCTCCGGTGAGTGAATTTATAGCCACTGCCAATGCAGCCACTAATCCGGCAATGGATAGGTAATAAATTTGATCAACTCCTTTCTTAAAGGCGTCAAGCAACAGGGCTACAAGTCCGGTAACGGTAACTATAATACCGGGTAAAAAAGCTGATAAGTCGTGCAGATAGTCCATTCTAATACGTTTTGTAAACTTTATCGATCGCTTTAGCCAGCGAAATATCTTTTTCTGTTACTTTGTCTCCGGCATCATGTGTACTTAATCCAATTGATACAGAATTGTACACATTGAAAAGCTCAGGGTGATGCCCCTCCCCTTCGGCTTCAAAACCAACTCGTACTATAAATGAGAGTGCTGTTTTAAAGTCATTGAATTCGAAATTTCTGTGCAGCATATCTTCATCGAATGTCCAGCCGTCCAAATTTTCAAGTTCGTTTTCGATTTCGTCGTTTGTTAATGGCTTCATATAAAATTAGTCCTTTAAAACGATTTGAGACTCTTTGGTTTGATCCGTGAGCCCATAAATTTTTGCTGTCCATTCCGGCATGTCATCAAACGAGCTGTTTTCTAATACTGAAATACTCTTATTCTCGGATTCTGTTAGAAAGTTTTCAACCCAGCCTTCAGAGTATTGAGTAAAATCTACCGGACGAATCCCAATCCAAATCATAAAGAAGACAAGCGGTACCAATAATCCTATTTCCCTTGCATTCAAGTCCAGCATATTCTTGTTATCATCTGTAACCAAAGGACCAAACATTACACGCTGATACATCCACAGCATATACACTGCGGCTAAAATTACTCCAAGAGCAGCAATTACGGCATAGGTAGTGTTGCCATATAAGTCAGAGTTAAATGAACCCAACAGGATAAAAAATTCTCCAATAAATCCATTTAAGCCCGGAAGGCCAATTGAAGCAAGCGTTGTGATCAAGAAAAATACAGCCAGTACCGGAACGCTTTTTGCAATTCCGCCAAAATCAGAGATCATTCTTGTATGTCGACGATCGTAAATCATACCTACAATCAAAAAGAGAGCGCCGGTTGAAAGTCCATGATTTACCATTTGAATGATCGCGCCTTGAACAGCAATATCGTTGAAAGCGAAAATTCCAAGTACCACAAAACCAAGGTGGCTAACAGATGAGTAAGCAACCAGTTTTTTCACATCTTTTTGAACCATGGCAACCAGAGCACCATATATAATTCCGATCACCGCAAGTACGGCAATCCACGGGGCAAATTCCATAAAGGCATTAGGGAAGATGGGCATTGTGACCCGTAGCAACCCATAAGTTCCTAATTTCAACATAATAGCTGCTAAAACTACTGAACCGGCAGTTGGTGCTTCTGTGTGAGCATAAGGCAACCACGTGTGGAAAGGAAATAGTGGTACTTTAATACAGAATGCAAGAGCAAAGGCGAGAAACATATATGTCTGCTCAACCAAACCAATTGTATATTCAGGACTGGAAATGAATCTCCAATCAGCGGTAAAATTAAATACACCGGATGCTGCTCCTGCATGGAACCCTAAGTAGATTAATGCTACAAGCATAATCAATGATCCAACAAGTGTATATATAAAGAATTTTATTGTTGCCGGAATTCTGTTAGCCCCGCCCCATATTCCGATAAGGAAATACATTGGAATAAGTGACAACTCAAAGAAGACGTAAAATACAATCAAATCGAGGGCGGCAAATGCACCAAGTGAAGCTGTTTGCAAAAGCAACAACATCGAGAAGTACCCTTTGGGGCTTTTCTTTACTGAAGTCCAGGAAGATAATATTACTATGGGCCCCATTAAGGTAGTTAACATAAACAGTAGAAGACTAAGGCCGTCTAATCCTACCAGGTATTTTATATCCATTCCCGCAAGAATTGGTGAACCCTCTGTTACAAATTGAGGGATCGCAGAATTAGCGATATCAAAATTTAACATGATAGGTACAGAGAGCAAGAATGTAAGTGAAGTAGCCAAGAAACTAACCCATTTTACAGCTTCGTCACTTTTCACCAACAATACCCCTACAATACTAAGTAGCGGAAGATAAATAATAAGATTTAAAAGTAGCTCCATTTTATATAATTACGGCCTTTAAAAGAGTAACATTGAGAGTATCAAAATAACACCCAATACGAAGTAGAGTGCATAACTACTGGCTATTCCTGTTTGTATATATCGAAGTAAACTTCCTGCCAGACGTACAAATCCGGCTACGGCATTTACAAAACCGTCTACAACCTTCATGTCAAAAACAGCGAGAACTTTATCAGAAAATTTTACGATTGGATGAACTACTACCCCTTCATATAGTTCATCAAGACCATATTTTTCTTTCCATACATCATAGAATCCACCAAATGTATTGGATAGTTTTTCATCTGATTCCACCTGCTGGTTATGGCCATACATTCTATAAGCTGTATAAGCACCGCCAACTGCAACAAGAATAGAAAAGATCATTAATCCCCATTCTACAGGTATGGATAGGGTTAAAGTAATATCTGAAGCTATCGGTGAAAGCCAATGGGCAAGCCAGTTAATATCACCACCGGGCCCCATAAATGTTTTCGCCACAAAGTTGGGCAGACCAATAAAGCCCCCAACTATAGACAAGACGGCGAGAGTCCAAAGAGGGATAGTCATTGTCTTTGGGCTCTCATGCAGATAAGTCTCAGCTCCTTTTGCTTCAGGAAAAAGCTCTGGCAGTTTAAATGAACCATGAAAAGTTGTGAATGTAAGCCTGAACATATAAAATGCCGTCAGAAATGCCGTAATAACGGCCACACCCCAAAGAATGAAGTATAAAGCACTGGCGACTTCACCCATGCCCATATTTACTGCATGCATTAAAATTTCATCTTTTGAGAAGAACCCTGCTAAAGGAGGAATTCCGGCAATTGTAATTGTGGCAATAAGAAATGTTTTATAAGTGGATGGCATGTACTTCTTGAGACCACCCATATTCCGAATATCCTGAGGATCAAAGTCAACATCTTTCCCTGCATCATGCAATTTATGTTTAGCGTGCTCCATTGTATGAATTACAGAACCGGAACCAAGGAATAGACAAGCTTTGAAAAAAGCGTGTGTAATCACATGGAAAAGTGCTGCAGTAAAAGCACCTGAGCCCATCGCCAAGAACATAAATCCTAGTTGCGAGACTGTTGAGTACGCCAGCACTCCTTTAATATCGTTTTGTGTGATAGCTACTGTTGCGGCGATTATAGCTGTTAATCCACCAAGTACAGCAATAAATAACATCACTTCCGGAGACATAACAAACATTGGCGACATTCGAGTAATCAAATAGATACCCGATGTAACCATGGTTGCTGCGTGAATTAATGCAGAAACAGACGTTGGGCCCGCCATAGCATCCGGTAACCATACAAAGAGTGGAAATTGAGCACTTTTACCCGTTGCGCCAATTAAAAGTAATAATCCAACCCAAAATATCTGGTCACCTGTAAATAATTCAAGGCCACCTAAAATAGTATCAAAATCAAGGCTGCCTACAACATCAAAAATCATAAACATAGCTATCAGAAAAGCGAAATCACCTACTCTGTTATACAAGAACGCTTTTTTTGCAGCGTCTGATTTTGCCATGTCAGAATACCAAAAGCCTATCAGCAGATATGAACACAAGCCGACCCCTTCCCATCCAAGAAAAAGAAGCAACAGGTTATTGCCAAGCACAAGGTTGAGCATGGCAAAAATAAATAGGTTCAAATAAGCAAAAAACCTCCAGTAAGAAGGATCGTGAGCCATGTAACCTATTGAGTATACATGTATCAATGAACCAACACCGGTAACAACCAGTGCCATAATTAGTGAGAGCTCATCAATCCGGTAAGCGATATCTACATTTAGGGATCCAACTTCTATCCACTGAAATAAAGTAGCAATTAAAGCATCGGAGCCTGCTGCAAATGAAATGAAAAGATATAATGAGGCCAAAAATGGTATAAAAACGCACAAACTTGCAAATACACCTATAAAAGATTTTTTAGCCCTGAATGATTCAGACCTTAAACCTAATATTCCATTTACAAGAAAACCTAAAAGCGGTAAACCAATAATAAGACTTACGAGCGCTGTGGGTGACTCCATTCAACAGGTTAATTTATTTACTCTTTGAGATGACAATAGCAATTGCCATGATTTTCAGGTGGCAAAGATACAAAAATCTCTCTCAAGATAAACTCAAAAGAGAGGAAAGTTACATCAATTTCTTGTGTTTGATGGAGACATCCACCTAAAACTTGTTTAACAGCAATTTGGTGACATTAATAAGTGTAAGTGTAGAACATTTTCAGATATTCTTTAAATATTTATAAAAATATCAGAAGTTTTATTGCGGGTGATATCTCTTTTTTGATATGTTTGACGCTCAAATACAAACGGCTTTTTTTTGTCAAATCGGCAATGAATAAACTTTCTCTCTTTAGTCTTACAATGTCTTTTATCTCTCTGATGATTTTTTGGATCATCATGAGTGGTTTTCTGGATGTAATCCATTTAAGCTTTGGTGTTTTCACCGTTATAAGTGTGATGTACATCAATTATGAATTAAAGATGTACCACTTCTTTGATGATGATATGGACGATTTGCGAAGACTGAATTTTGGCAGGGCATTTATTTACATATTTTGGATGATATATCAAATTGTATTGGCCGGCTTTCATGTTGTTTCGGTTATAACTAAGCCTAAAATGCCAATCCAGCCCTCTTTATTAACCTTTAGAGTTGATCTGCCAAGTGCTCACGCAAAAATGATTCTTGGAAATTCAATTACTCTAACTCCCGGAACATTAACTATCGATATTACAGGCGATTTATTTATCGTTCATGCTCTTGATAGCAAATCTTTTGAAGGAATAGTATCAGACGAAATGCCACGACAGGTGCTGAAACTATTCAGCAAAGAAGACCGACAAGTTGTACGCGACATTAAAATCACACCAAGCAATCGTAAATAATGGAACAGTTTTTTCTTTATAGCTCCGTTGCTCTGACTATTATTATTGCCGTACCCATTGTACGAGTTTTGAAAGGGCCAACTGTTTTCGATCGTCTATTGGCAGCTAATGCTATAGCCACAAAAACAATTGTTTTGATTTGCTTAATTGGTTACATCTTTGGACGAATTGATATGTTTATTGATATAACTCTTGCTTATGCCATCCTTGGATTTTTAGGCTCATTAGTAATTGCCAAGTTCGTCTCTTCCTCAAGAAATATGAAGGAGCAGCATGATTGATATACAATCCATAGCCAGTATTATATTTGTGGTTTTAGGCATCGTTTTTATGCTTACTGGAAGTGTTGGAATGCTGCGACTTCCTGACTTTTATACCCGTTCTCACGCTGTTAGCATGAGTGATATGTTAGGTATCATTTTTGTAATGTTTGGACTTGTTATCTATGAAGGTTTCACACAAAGTACTCTCAAGCTCATTTTAATTATTTTGTTTATTGCTTTAGCCAATCCTATAGGAATCCATGCCCTCTCAAGAGCTGCGTATAAAAAGGGGATAAAACCTCTTTTAAATGATAAAACAAATGAGGAGCCAAAATCATGATTTGGGAGCTCGAATTAGTTATATACATCTTTTTGTTGATCAGTGGAATCGTTGCACTCGAAGCAGACGATTTACTAGTGGCTGTTGTAATGATGACCATTTTTAGTTTTTTGATGGCTCTTCTTTTTGTAGCTATGGGAGCCATTGATGTTGGTTTTACTGAAGCTGTTGTTGGAGCTGGAGTTACAGGTATTTTATTTGTTGTTGTTGTCTATCAAACTTCAAGAAAAACAAAAGATTGAAACTACTTAAAATCACCATATTAATTCTATTCGCAGCAGTGCTAATCTATGCATCAAGTGATCTACCCTATCGTGGAGATCCGGATACTGTGATGCATAATGCAAGAAGTATCACAGACACAGCTGTTATTGGTAGTTATGCAATTCAGGAATCTTATACCGAAACACGAACTCCAAATATGGTTACTGTAATTCTTGGCGATTATAGAAGTATTGATACTTTTGGAGAACAAATCGTTATCTATACAGCCGGACTTATCACCATACTTATTCTACGACGAAGACGGAGGGAAGATGAAGGATAAAATTGAAAGTCCCATTGTACTTTTAGGTGCCCGTCTGCTCAGCCCTTACATCATGGTTTTTGGATGGTATGTAATTTTTCATGGCCACTATAGCCCGGGTGGTGGATTCCAGGGCGGTGCTTTGTTAGCTGCATCAATTCTACTCATTCGAGTAGCAGGCGGCAGCAAAATTGGAACATTACAACTCAATGAAAAAATCAATACACCTCTTGCGGTTATTGGTGTACTTATCTATTTCGCAACAGGAATAGCGGCGATGATTACCGGAGGTTACTTTTTAGATTATGCGTTTCTTCCAATACCGGGAATGGATCCGGCATGGCTTCGATACACCGGTATTTTAATCATTGAAGTGGGTATTGGTCTTGCCGTTATGGCTATTTTAATTATGATTTACGATAACATGGCAATGGGGGAAGATCGTGATTGATTTCTTTTTAGGACATTATGCATATTGGTTTACCATAATTCTGCTTTGCGTTGGGCTTTATGGAATACTCTTCAAGAGAAACCTGATCAAAAAAACTATTGGGCTATCCATTTTCCAGATATCAGTTGTTCTCTTTTGGGTTTCTATTGCCTCAAAATGGAATGCTACTGTTACTGTACGAGACCCCGCTATACCCATTGAAGAGGTTGCAAATTATTTAAATCCACTTCCACATACACTAATGCTTACTGCTATTGTTGTAGGTGTCGCTACGTTAGGCATCGCATTTACTCTGCTTATAGCCATTCACAACCGCTACGGTACGCTTGATGAACAGGAACTGTTAGATGAGATTCAATGATTGAGACACATTTGCCTGCATATATTGCATTAACATTTGTACTCTTTTCCGTCTTAATTCCTCTTTTTGGAATGTGGAAAAAGGAGTGGGTACAACCACTGGCAGTAGGCGGTTCCGGATTGGCTGCTGTACTTTCTGTTTATGGTTTTATCAGCTATTTAAACACCGGCTCAATTCGCTATTTCTTTGGTGGATGGGAGCCTCCGGTTGGAATCGAGTTTGTATACGACGGACTTTCAGGTTTTTTTGTATTGGTGATTAATGTTGTCGCCTTCTTTGTCATAGTCCACTCCAGAAAAATTGCTCCCAGTGAATTTCCCGGCAAAGAGTTGCCTTACTATGCGTTAGCTATGTTAGCCATGCTTGGTTTTAACGGTATGTTATTAACAGGCGACCTTTTCAACTTTTATGTCTTTTTAGAAATCTCTTCTCTGGCAAGTTATGCACTTATTGCAATTGGGGAAAAACAGGCACCTTACGCTGCTCTTCGTTATTTGATTATTGGTACAGCCGGTGGAACACTTTACCTGCTTGGTGTAGGATTTCTTTACACCGTTACCGGTACGCTTAATATGATTGATATGGCTGCTATGTTGCCAATCTACGCAGAAAGCACATCGGTTGTAGCCGCTCTTATATTAATGATTGTGGGAATTGGAGTTAAAGCTGCCATCTTTCCCATGCACGGTTGGCTGCCCGATTCATATACCTATGCTGCATCAAGTACATCAGCTCTTATTGCTCCCATCGGAACAAAGGTAGCCGCATATATTCTCTTTAGAATTATGCTTTTTGTGTTCGGAATAGAATTGATTGATGCAGTTGCTCCCTTATCCACTATTGTTGGGGTGCTTGCAAGTCTGGGAATTCTTTATGGTTCAATAATGGCAATTGCCCAAAAAGAATTAAAGAGAATGCTGGCCTATAGTAGTGTTTCTCAGATAGGATACATCGTTATGGGATTGAGCCTGGCAAATCCATTTGGTTTTGCC
>JBGTFX010000393.1:0-3066 GCA_041747055.1 Balneolaceae bacterium | reverse complement strand
CGAAAACGGGGTCATGGGCAGCTACAATCCCAATCAATCGGGGCTGAACGTGGACGGAGAAATCCGCGGGATAAAGACAGTAACACGGGCAGACGGGTCACGCCTGATGGTTATCGCGCGCTACAATGACTCGCCTGTGGTGATGAGGGTAGGGGAATAAACAGTTGGAGCCACAAAACACAAAATCACGAATAACAAATAATTGATAACATTATATATGCATTTTTTTGTGTTTTCGTGATTTAGTGGCCCCAGACAAAGGGAGCCTTTATGATCCTCACGGCCTCTATAGGGGGGGGACTTCGTTAAACTATTTATTTTTTACTTTCAATAGTAAAAATTGATAGGGCTTAAGGGGAATATCAATCATTGAAGAAAATGATCGACCTGAATAAAGTTCTCTCAATTCAATTTTTTCACCAAAAGTGTTGACTAATTGATTGGAATAAACAGTAGGAGAGTGCTCACTGAAATTACCAACAAAAAGTATTTTATCAACTCCATTTCCTCTACTAAAACAGAACAGGTGTTGAGAAGAGGGTTCATGAAATTCAGTTTTTGAACCACCAAAAGAAGAATGATTTTTTCTGATGTTGATCAGGTTTACCATGTTTGAAAACATTTGACCCTGATAGTCATTTTTATTCTCTATATCAGAAAATAATTTTTCATCTGTTTCAACCCGGTGCACCCATCTGGAATCAGATTTTTTAATTGGATCTTTTTGGTAGCTGTAATCATTCATTAACGCTAATTCATCACCTAAATAGATTAATGGAATCCCTCCGATAAACATGGTTACTGCATACATTAAGGTGATTCTTTTTAAAGATAATTCGCTTTCTTCAACATCATCGTTTCCCACACCTTTTTCCAGCCCGGTCAATGATGCTGCCATGCCGCAGATTCTCATGTCGCCTGTATCAGGATTGTACTGAAATGCTTCTCCTTTTGAAAAAGAACCTGGAAAATCCCCTAAATAAAAACGATTTAAAAAAGAGCGATGATCATATCCATTAATACCCAGTGATGCGGCATCTTCATCAGAAAATGTCCAGCCGATATCATCATGGCAACGAACATAGTTTACCCATGTGGTATTTTCATCAATCTGAAACCGGTCCTTCATGGAATGTTGCAAGAGCTTTGTATCTCGTGTGGCAAGAGCTTCCCAAATCAATGCCATCAGCAGCGGGTTATAGGAAAGTTCACACTCATCCTCTGAGATATAGGTTTTAACAAAATCAGGATGAACAATCGCTTCTGATTTAAAGGCGACAGCCGGTGCTGCAATATTTGTTATTCCATTGAGAGCTTTTACCAATAGGTGTGCTTCGCTCTGATTCTCTGATGTCGTACCCAACTTCTTACCTGTAAATGCAATCGCATCAAGACGAAGTACTTCTACTCCTATGTTGGCTAAAAATAGCATTTCTGAGGCAATAGCCCTGAAAACATCAGGATTACTGTAATTCAAATCCCACTGATAGTTATGAAATGTTGTCCAAACCCACTGTTTAATTTTATCCACCCATGTAAAGCTGCCACGGCGGGTATCGGGAAAAATTTCGCGCAATGTTGCATCGTATTGATCCGGAACCGTTCTGTCGGGAAACATGTAGTAAAAATCCTGATACTCTTTCTCACCCGCCAAAGCTTTTTTTGCCCATGTATGCTCATTTGAAGTGTGATTAAACACAAAATCAGCAACCAGTGAGATACCTTCTTTACGCAGGTTTCCGGCAAGTTTTTCCACATCTTTAATAGTTCCAAGGTCTTTACGAACGGTTCGGTAATCACTGACTGCATAGCCACCGTCATTTTCACCATCAGGACAATCGAAAAAAGGCATCAGATGAAAATAATTTATCTTTAGTTTTTTTAGATAGGGGATACGTTTATTCAGTCCTTTAATATTTCCGGCAAATAAATCAGCATAAGCAACAGCACCAATTATATGTTCACTTTGATGCCAGTTGGGTTCATTTAATCTTAGTTGGTCAAGCTTTTTAAGCTCATCAGACCTATTATTATAAGCATCAATTGCTGTTTTGAAAATCTCCTCAAGGTGATAGAAAAAATCAAACCGATGACCATAGAGTGTAGATAGATGATCAAAAATAACGGGGAATTCATTTTCTATACGAGATTGAAGAACGTCCTGATCTTTCTGGCTTAGTGGCGATAAATAGGGATTAATACGTCGTTGAAGTTGACGGTAGCACTGTTCAGCTTGACTATTCATAGAGTGGGTTATACGACTAAGAAAATTATTTTTGTCTAAATGACTTTTTCGAGCAGAGACAAGTTAGGATCAGGAATGCCTCCTTTTTGTTCCGCTACCCAACCCGCATATTGATTGGATTTTTGGAGTGTAATGTTCCAAGCCGTTTTTAATAAGGTATGATGTATAAAACATGCCCAAAATGCGTCTCCAACTCCTACAAAATCGCCTGAAGATTCTTTTAGTTCAACGGCCCGTTCATGAATCTCTGTTCCATCCTGATGGAAAAAACTACAGCCATCACCACCTTTAGTGATGATTATTCCGGATAGATTAAAGGTCTCCAAAAATTGATTTGGATTATCCATTTGGAATGCGTGTGTTATTTGTTGCCACTCTGATTCATTGAACTTTGCATAATCAGTATGATGAAGGGAAAACCTTATCACATCATCAGAGACAAATGGAGGACGTAGATTCAGGTCTAAAAAACGTATTGCAGTAGCTGAAAGAGCATCTAGTATTTTAGAAATACTTTCTTGATTCGAAAAGCTGCGCTGTGAAAGTGTAGCGAATGAAAAAGCATCAGCGGACTCTGCAAAAGTTATTAATTCATCATTTGCCGGAATATAATCCCACGCAACATTTTCATTAATAGTATAGGTGGGTTCATTATTATCATCAATATGAACCGTTACGGTGCCGGTATTTTTATTATTTCTATAAACAAACTGAGTGGGTGCACTTGAATTTTTAATCATCTGAAGTAGTTGATCTCCTTCTTCATCCATACCAACAGCACTAATTAAATAGGAGTGATGACGCAGGTAATGCAGATGAAT
>JBGTFX010000392.1:0-2383 GCA_041747055.1 Balneolaceae bacterium | reverse complement strand
TACTCCCTGTCACCGGATGGAAATCACCTTGCCTACCGGATTAACGAACGCGGAATGATCGGCTTTTCCGCTCCTGCTCACGGCTACCTGGTAAACCTGGCATCGGGTGCCAATCAAGACCCACGGTTTTTAGCGGCAACTATATCTTCCATGGAGTGGGACACAAATAGCAATTTATATGCCTGTACCAGCCATAGTAAACACCGGAGGGTAATTTCCAGATGGAGTCCATAACCTTGTCAAATAAAATCTCTGTGAGAAATACAGATTCTTCGTTTTGTTATTTGATAATTTCTTTGAGCTTTTCACGGGCTTTGAACAAACGTGATTTTACGGTTCCATCCGGGATCCCAAGCACTTTACTTATTTCCCGAAGGCTCACCCTATTCCAACAAAAAAAGCTTTTTATATTCCGGCGTAAGGTAAGGAAAGAACTCCTGCTCTATGGTGGCAACAAATCGATTTACAATCATCTCCCTGGAATTGTTTTGCGATGTGATAAGGTTAAACGACAGCCAGAAATCCGCCAATATTTGCAAACGCAGGCATAACTTCTCGTACTGGCCTGGATATTCTTCATCTTTTACAATATTTGAGGCACAAAGCATCTTCAAAAGATCGGTAAACTGATTTATACGCTTTTGAATTATTTGCTGGTAATCCTTTTTTATTTGGGAGTACTCCATCATTATTTGCGCAAAATCATAAAACATAAACCGGTAGTCTATAAATAATTCCATAATCTTACGGGGCAGCTTCTTTAAAACATCCAGCCCCATTTCTTCTGCGGCAAGTTCCTGATGAATAATCTGATCCATTTCAGCTGAAAATTGATTATAAATTTTTACTACGATATCGTCTTTTTTTGGGAAATGATAATTCAGGTTTCCCTGGCTCATCTCCGCTTCATTTGCAATTTGTCGCAATGTGACCTGTCCCAGGCCATCCCGGTTAAACAATTGCAATGCACAATCAATTATCCTTTCTGGTTTTTTTTTCATTAGAAGACTTGACCTAAATCTATTTATTTAGTAAACTCGACCTAAATTTGCTTTAGGATAGCTTGCTTTACAATACTCATTTAATATAAAATTCGGCATAATTCGAAATGAATATTGGCTTGTTCATCTATTCTTGATTCAAAAAAACGACTGCGCTTTACTGTTCACAACCGGCATGTTCTTAACAAATAATCAGACTTACTTTATTGCTCTTCCCAAAAAGCAGCGCATTTATCAAACACGTGTTAAAGTACTTTCTTTCAGCAAGTCTGTAAAGCTCACAAATATAAAAATATGTAACGGCGTGTCCGAAATATTTTGCAGACAGAAAAAAAAATAACCACTCAGAAGGGTGGAAACCCAAAAAAAGCTCCCTATTTGCATTTTGATTCAACGGACCTTCAATCCATTTTGGAAGAAGTAAATACACCACTGAAACTAATCCATTCCACAACAAACCATTTGCTGAGTGAAAAGTACGGAAAGCTTAACACAACCACTGAAAAAAAGCTTCTGTATATAAAAAAGCATATTGATACCCTGAACCTTGCTATTGAAAACCTTGTTGATAAATCCGAAATTGAGAATAGCCGTGATGTAAAGCCCCTTGCAGGGTTCTTTTTGGAGTTGCAAATCAAGTTGCTTACCAAAATTTTTCACGCCTTAGCCAAAAGCCATAATATTGTATTCCATTCGCGAAACTGTTCCGAACATTTATTTATCAATGCAGACCCCGAAAAAACTGAACAGTTTATCATATACCTGTTTCATTTTTTGCTCAAAAATACTGCTAAGGGCTCTGAAATTGGCATGGAGCTTAATTGCACCTTCAGGTCGGGCAGTAAAGTTGCCGAATTATCTTTTCACTATAATGATGTGAATATCTCTGCCAATGAACAAATTGAAATATCCAGCCAATTTTACAATTCATTCGGCCTGAACACTCCTGAAGATATTTCATCTAAGGATAATAACAGGCACAGGAATAAAATCAATCTGGCTGAAATCTGTTTTAACCGATCATCTGCCGGTGGCACAAGGATTACCATGTATATCATGATCGTTGATGATAAATTAGAGCATTTGCTCAACTCCCGGGACGAACAGTCTTTCAAGGTAAAATTAGCCGGTCTCATAAACGAAAACTTTACAGATTGCACTTTTGATGTAAACAAAATGGCCGAAGAGATGAGCATGAGCATTCGAAACCTGCAGAGGCTTACAAAAAAATATATGAGGCATACACCTCATGAATTATTGAAAAAAAAGCGTTTACGAGCCTCATGTATATTTTTAAAAAACGGCGACAAGCGCATCAGAGAAATTGCTTACACGGTTGGATACAATAGCCCATCTTTATTTACTACTCATTTAAAAAAAGT